>CAZEGG010000289.1:0-4735 GCA_964511755.1 uncultured Desulfobacteraceae bacterium
TGGCCGGGTTTATGGTGCTGGTGAGCATCTGGACGCCGGTTCACCAGCCGTTTCTGGCGGCCCGCTGGATGAGCGCCCCGAGGATCTACTTCGTGTGGATATTTCCCCTGCTGGCCGTCGCCGCGTTCTACCTGCTCTTTACCAGCCTGCGAAAAAAGCGGGAGATCTATCCCTTTGTCGCAAGCGTCGTGATTTTTCTTTCTGCGTATCTGGGACTTCAGACCGCTATCTTTCCCAACGCCATCCTGCCGGATGTGACAATCTTTCAGGCCGCCTCGCAGCCCCGGACCCAGCTTTTCACCTTGTGGGGAGTGATCCTTGTCATCCCTGTGGTGCTGGCTTACACCATATACAGCTACTGGGTATTTCGCGGCAAGGTGCAGCCGGGCGACGGGTATCACTAGCCGCCTGACCACGTGGTTTGAACCCTTCTCTTTTGACTTTGATCTTGACATGAATGACAGCTTTTTATAATTCTTCTTTGCAAAGGAATCAGGTTCTTTATTATCTAATCCCGGACGGCGGTACCCCATCCAATGACCCCTCAAATCAAGAAATATGTTCCCTTTCCAGCGGCACTGCTCTTAGGGGCCGGACTTTATATCCTGAGCCTTCATAACTACCTCTTTTTCCACTCCCTTGCCGAGGGGTTTGCGGTCTTAGTCGCCTGCACCATTTTTGTACTGGCCTGGAACTGCCGGCGCTATCTCGATAATCAGTACTTTGTGTTTCTCGGCATCGCCTTCCTTTCTGTCGGAATTCTGCACCTGGTGCATGCATTTGCATACAAAGGCATGAACCTGATGCCCGGGTATGATGCCAATGCACCGACGCAGCTCTGGATTGCCACACAGTACGTTGCCAGCCTGTCTCTCCTGGCTGCGCCCCTGATGCTCCGGAGGCGCATCAGGCCTGCGTACATGCTCGCCGGATTCGGCCTGATTGTGCTTTTCCTGCTGCTGTCGATCCTCGACTGGCGAATATTTCCTGACTGTTTCATCGAAGGCGGAGTAGGATTGACTCCCTTTAAAAAAATCAGCGAATACATTATCTCCCTGATCTTTATTGCCTCCGGCGGGCTTATCTGGCATCTGCGTAAGCACTTCGATTCCAATGTGTTGCGGTGGCTCCTGCTGTCGATCGCCTTCTCGGTGATTGCGGAGCTTTCATTTACGGCCTACGCCAGCGTCTACGGCTTTTTCAATATGCTCGGCCATTACTTCGTAATCATTTCCTTTTATTTCATGTACAAGGCCGTGATCCAGACGGGACTGGCAAAGCCGTACAACCTGCTTTTCAGAGACCTGGACCAGCAGCGTAAATGGCTTGCCGGTACGCTGGAGAGTATCGGTGATGCGGTGATAGCCGTCGATCTGGCCGGCCGGGTCTCTTTTTTAAATCCCGTGGCCTCTGCGCTGACCGGCTGGGAACCGGAAAAGGCATTGGGCCGGCCTGTCGCAAGTGTCCTGAAGACCGTCAATGAACTCACCGGAGAGCCGGATGAAGACATTGCCGCCTGTGTGCTCAAGCAGGGCTGTGTACTGAGTATGGCCAATCACACCGTTCTGATCAGCTGCGACGGACGCGAAACTCCCATTGAGGACAGCGCAGCGCCCATAAGAGACACCGCCGACAACGTCATCGGTGTGGTCATTGTCTTTCGCGATGTTACGGAAAAGCGCCAGGCGCGAAAAAGGCTGCTGGAAAGTGAAAGCACGTATCGCGCCATCGCCCATAATTTTCCCAACGGGGCTATCTATCTGTTTGATCGTGACAAGCGCATCCACATAGCGGACGGTCAAGGCCTGGGTTTGATCGGACTTTCACGCGAAGCGCTTGAGGGCAAAACAGTCCTCGATCATCCGCTTTATCAGATTCTGGAACCGGGCTTGGAGCGCGTCTTCAGCGGCGAATGTTTCGAGACCCAGCTTGAATATAAAGACCGCATTCGAAGCGTTCAGTTTCTCCCGATCCACGACGAGCAGGGACAGATAATTTTCGGCATGATCGTGGCCCAGGATGTGACCGATCAACAGCGCATCAATGAAAAGCTGCGCCGGAATGAAGAGATGTATCGGGAACTGGTGCAGAATGCCAACAGCGCTATCATTCGCTGGAACAGGGACGGCACTGTTACCTTTTTCAACGAATACGCGCAGAGATTTTTCGGCTACACTGCTGAGGAAATGATCGGCAAACAGACTGGCATCCTTCTGCCGGAATCGGAATCTGCCGACGGCGGTTCGAAGAGCCTGATGAGAGACATCGCGGATCATCCGGAGCGCTACGTTCACAACGTTAATGAGAATGTCTGCCGCGACGGCCGGCGTGTCTGGATGAATTGGACGAACAAACCCGTATTCGATGAAAAAGGAAACCTGCTGGAAATTTTTGCCGTCGGAAACGACATCACCGAGACCAAGCAGACACTGCAGGCCCTGCAGCGCAGCACCGAAAAATTCAAACTGCTCTCCAAGGCGTCGACACGCCTGCTCGCGGCCGAACACCCCCAAGACGTGGTACAAGAGCTCTGCAATGAGGTAATGGCGTTTCTGGACTGCCAGGCGTTTTTCAACTTTCTGGTCGACGAGCAGAACGGAAAACTGCACTTGAACAGTTATGCGGGCATACCCGAGTCTGAGGCGCGCAAGATTGAGTGGCTGGACTTCGGTGTGGCCGTCTGCGGCTGCGCCGCGCGGGACCGGCAGCGTATTATCGCCGAGGACATTTTCCACACCTCCGATGTTCGCACCGAACTGGTCAAATCCTACGGCATCCAGGCTTACTGCTGTCACCCGCTGCTCATACAGGAGCGTCTTATCGGAACGCTTTCGTTCGGCACAAAGACGCGGCCTCGCTTCACTGCTGAAGAAGTGGAGCTGATGCGCATAGTGGCCGACAACGTAGCGCTGGCTATGCAGCGCATTCAAGTGCAAAAGGCACTGCGAAATCTCAATAAAGAGCTCGAACAGAAGGTCCTGGAACGGACCGAAGAACTGGCGGACAACTACGAAAGGCTCAGCCGTGCGAATACGCAGTTGAGAGCCAGGGCGGATCAGCTCCGAAGGCTGGCGAGTCAACTCACAACGGCCGAGCAGCGTGAAAGAAAGCGGTTATCGAAGATTCTGCACGACGGACTGCAGCAACACCTGGCCACAGCCCGGCTGCGGATCGGCTATTTTGCAGAGAAACTCTTGAATGAAGTTCACAAAAGCGAAGCCCGTGAGATTGAACAGATACTGAACGAGAGCATCCAGATGTCGCGTTCCTTGAGCGTAGAGCTGAGTCCGCCTGTTCTTCATGACGCTGGTCTGGGAGGCGCCCTGGAGTGGCTGGTTCGTTGGATGAGAGACAAACACAACTTTACTGTCGAGCTTTCCGTGGATGTTCAACCCAGGCTGCCGGAGGATTTGACCATTCTGGTATTCGAATCGGTCCGGGAATTGCTTTTCAATGCGGTCAAGCATGCAAAGATATCCTGGGCGAAAGTGGGCCTCCACCAGAACGGAAGATCCGAAATCCGGATCGTCGTAAGCGACGAAGGCGTGGGATTCGACCCTTTCCGGCTGGATTCCACGGAAACTGCCGCGGGGGGTTTGGGCCTGTTCAGTATCCGTGAACGGATTGATTCGATCGGCGGCAGGTTTGAAATAAACAGCGCCGCCGGAAAAGGCTGCCGGCTGACAATGGTGGTACCCGCCGCAGTAGAACCGGTTCCGCTTCTTCCCGCAAAATCTCCTTCCAGGCCCGACGGACCTCGTGAGCACAGCAATAAAGAAGAAAGTATACGCGTGTTGCTCGCCGACGATCATGCCCTGTTTCGCGATGGTATCGGCCGGATACTGAACCAGGAGCCGGATATTGAAGTGGTCGGATACGCCAGAGACGGCAGGGAGGCAATTGAACTTGCACGAAAACTGACACCGTATGTGATCCTGATGGACATCAGCATGCCGGAGGTGAACGGGATTGAGGCCACTCGCGTGATTTGCCGTGAGTGTTCGGCAATCCGGATCATCGGGCTTTCCATGTACGAAGATGAAGAACGGAGTCAGGCTATGCTCGCTGCCGGTGCTGTCGGGTATAAGAGTAAAGGGTGCGCAGCCGCAGAGCTCGTATCTGCAATCCGCTCCTGTGTGGAATAGTCTCTGGTGCTTGTTTGGCAGAGCTTCCGCGCTGAATCCTTTTGGGTAGGAGGAGGAACGCGATGCGGAAAAAGAGGATCGCCATTGCCGACGATCACAAATTGCTTCGGGACACCATTAAATCCCTGATAAACGCAACCCAAGGCATGGAGGTGGTGGGTGAAGCCGCGGATGGTTTGTCGGCTGTCGAGATGGTGAAGCGCATACTTCCCGATCTCTTGCTGCTGGACGTTTCCCTGCCGAAACTGAGCGGCATTTCAGTTTTGAAAAACTTGAAAGAAGAGTTGCCGGACGTCAAAATCATGATACTCACCATGCATGAGTCCGATGATTATATTGCCGAGTTTCTCAAAGCCGGCGCGGACGGCTATTGTCTCAAGGATTCCGGATGGAAGGAACTGGTGGCGGCTATGGATACCGTGCTGGCAGGCGAAACCTACGTCAGTTCCACCCACTCTCCTCCCGCAGAGCAAGATGCATCGTGAGAGCTCTCCAGGACGAACGCGGAAAGGGAAAAATCTGTTCTTTGCGTACATTGCGTCTTTGCGGTAAACACAACCATTCAATTCGGATATGAAGTCGTATTTGTG
>CAZEGG010000290.1:0-4731 GCA_964511755.1 uncultured Desulfobacteraceae bacterium
AGGAGGTTGGCGGGCTCTATTCCAAGGGAGATTCGGCGAATTTCAACGGCATTCTTCATGGGGGAATCGGGGTCCGCTACCCGCAGTTGTTCAAGTCTGAGACCCAGTGGAAACAGGGAGAGGTCCGCAGCCGCCACCTCCACTTTTGCACCCACGGCACGGGTTCCGTACTTCTGGATCAGACCCTTGACGATATTATCCACGAAGAAAAGCCAGAATGCCCCGAACACAGCGATGACAACGACAAAGGCTGCAAGACCCTTCAGACGGATAAAGCGTTTCATGATGCACCTCTCAGTCCGGAAACGGTCTGATACATGTGATAGAGTTTGCTGGCCTTCAACAGTTTCATAACACGTGTTTTTTCAATCCAGGCGAGTACGTGGTCCCGATACCTGCGTATCCCGATGTTGGACGCACTGTAGAGAGGGATAAAGAGCACAATGCTGAAAAAAAGGCTTCCCATGACGACGGAGTTGTAAAACTTTTCCAGCCGGAATACGGTTGTGTTGTAGAGGGATGTCCAGAGGCCTTGAAGTGACCCGAGGGTCAAGAGCCAGAGGCCCAGGCGATTAAAAAGGGGATCCAGCAGGTAGGCAACGCCGGAAAAGAAGGCCCATCCGAGGATGAACGCCGAAAGATTTACCCGCAGAACAAGCACCAGGAAAAGGATGAGAATATTATGCAGGCTGTAGAAGGGTGTGAGCCCCAGGACCATGGCGAGGCAGAACGCCAGGCTTATCTGGGAAGGATCGCTTTCCGAGTTCAGGACCTTCAGCAGCTTTGCAATGAGTCGAAGCATGAGAAGCCTCCTCAATCAGAGATTACGAGGAAAGAAGAAAAAGCCGGCTGCGGGACAATGCCGACCTCTGATTAGGGTACACCAGACCAGGAAGAAAGATCAACTGATAACAGGTATAACTTAATTTGATATCAACGAATATTGTTTGACAAAACCAAACCGGCAGGCTATGGTCTTCTCGTTCCGGGAGGAGAAATCTATGGCTGAAAGGGATATCTCGGTAGAACTCAAGGCACTGAATCTGGGAAAACAGATCAGGGAAATTCGCCGGAAAAGGGGACTCACTCTCCAGAATGTTTCGGATCGCACCGGACTCTCCAAACCGCTCCTGTCTCAGATCGAAAACGACGTGACCCTTCCGCCCATAGCAACACTTCTCAAGATCTCAAAAGCACTGGGAAAACACATCGGGGATTTTTTCCAGGCAACTGTGCCCGATCAAAAGCGCATCGCCGTTGTCCGGCAGGAAGAACGAAAAGAGGCCATGCGGAGGCTCCATGAGGAGACGAAAAGGATCGGTTACCGGTACGAATCCCTGGCCTACCCTATGAGCGATAAGCGCATGGAGCCGTTTATCGTAGAAATTGAACCGCGAGAGGAGAAGAATACGCCTGTCTATCAGCATGCGGGAGAGGAATTTCTCTTCGTCCTGGAGGGGGAGATGGAGTTCAGAGGCGATGATCAGGTCATCATCCTCCGCGCCGGAGACAGCCTCTACTTCCATTCCAAGATACCTCACGCGCTGAGAGGGCTCAGAGGAGAAAAAGCAAAGGTCCTGGCGGTGATCTACGCGCCGGAATAGCGGGAACCCGGGCGAAGAATCCAGGGGGCGGAATGCAGAACGTCACGGATCGGGTAGCCGGACTGAAGGAAGAGATGATGAAGCGCCGATGAAACGGCACGGAAGGGCGGGCTATGGAGGAAATTCGATTCCACGGAAGAGGAGGGCAGGGAGCGGTCATCGGTTCGGAGGTGCTGGCCCAGGCCTTTTTTATCGAGGGAGCCTACGTGCAGGCATTTCCCGCATTCGGTGTCGAACGGCGCGGCGCCCCGGTGCTGGCATTCTGCCGGGTCGACAGGACACCCATTCATCTGCGCAGCCAGATTTATGAACCCGATCATGTGATCGTCCTCGATTCATCACTCCTGGAAAGCGTGGACGTGACCAAGGGGTTGAAAGAGGGCGGGACTGTGCTCATCAACGGAAAGAGGAGCCTTCCGCACTACCGTGACCTGGTAGGAGGGCAGCACCGGGTCAGCGTGGTTGATGCGGGATCCATTGCGGTCGAGCACGGGCTCGGCTCGGCGGCCAACCCCATTGTAAATACCGCCATACTCGGGGCCTTTTCAAAAGTGACGGGCCTGGTGGGCATTGAAGCCGTGGTGCAGGCGATTGAAGAGTATGTGCCGGCAAAAAGGAGAGAGAACAGGGAGGCGGCCCGGGATGCCTGCGAACAGGTGATCATGGATGCATGAACCGGTGTGTGGAGGTTTTGAGAGTATGAATGTTGACGAGCGGATGAAGAGGGCGTGTCTCTACGATTTTAAGACCTGGCGTGATTTTCCGCCGATGAACGTATCCATGGGCACCATGCTTCACAACAGGACGGGCAGCTGGCGCTTTATCAAGCCCATCTACGAAGACAAGATACCGGCATGCCAGAACAGCTGTCCGGCGGGCAATGATATCGAGGCCTGGATCAAACTCGTTCAGAGAGGTGAACATGAAAAGGCCTACTGGCATCTGAAGCGTGAGGAACCTTTCCCCGCAATCCTCGGTCGCGTCTGTTTCAGGTTTTGTGAGGAATCCTGCAACCGCGTGCAACTGGACGAAGGCATAAGCATCCGGGAACTTGAACGTTTCGTGGGGGACCTGTTTCCCTCTTCCACGCCCCATCCGGAACTACCTTCCTTCAACGGGAAAAGTCTGTGCGTTGTCGGCTCCGGTCCCGCGGGAATGTCCGCAGCCTATTTTGCCAGGATCCTGGGGTTTCAGGTGACTGTTTTTGAGCGCTTTCCGGAACTCGGGGGGATGCTGCGGATCGGCATCCCCGCCTATCGATTAGGGAGGGATATTGTAGAACAGGAATTTGAAGGTCTCAGAAACATGGGTATCAACCTGAAGCCGAACACAACCGTCGGGGAAGATGTCTCCCTCGAAGAATGCCTGGAACGTTTTGACTATCTCTTCCTGGCTCCGGGAGTGCATGGAAGCAGGAAGCTCGCTCTCCCCGGTGAAGAAGATAATCCGAACGTGATGAGCGGCCTCGATTTCCTCAGGAGCATTGCGCTGGGAGAAAAGGTGCACCTGGGCCGGCAGGTGATTGTTGTGGGCGGAGGAGACACGGCCATCGACGCAGCCAGGTCGGCGGTTCGGCTTGGTTCCCGGGTGACGTTGCTGTACCGGCGAACAGAGGCCGAGATGCCCGCCCATGAGTTGGAGATTGCCGAGGCGCGGGAAGAGGGCATCGATTTTCGTTTCCTAGCGTCACCGCAACGCATTGAAACGGGGAGCAGGAACAGTGCCCGGAAACTCGTATGCTGCGAGATGGAATTGGGCCGGCCTGATGAGACCGGCCGGCGGCGACCCGTCAGGAAAGAGGGCGCTGCCTTTGAGCTCAACGCCGATACCATCATCACGGCCATAGGAGAGACCGCGGCATTTGAGCCCATGGCGGGGGCTCTCGAGGAAAACAGCGGTGTCCTGCCGGTTGATGAGGAACTGCGCGTCAGATCCCATCGGGAGGAAAAAGGAAGGATTTTCGCCGGCGGAGATATCGTCGATGGTCCGCGCACGGTAGTTCACGCGGTGGCTGCAGGGAAGCGGGCGGCGGTCGCCGTTGATTGTCACAGAAGAGGCGTGGAGCCTTCGGAAATCTTCGAGAAAATCTCCATAGGCGACGGGGTGGGAATAAGTTTCTCCGCCTACATGGGGTGGAAACCGGTCAGCCCGGTCCCCGCAAACCTGAAATCAGTGGTGCGGTCGGAGCACATTGTCCACGACTATTTCGAGAAGGCCCCACGTATCACAAACACCGCCTTGCCGGCAGCGCAGAGAAGGAAGTCTTTCGACCCATACGTCGAAACCTTTACCGAAGAGAAGGCCCTGAAAGAAACCCGGAGGTGCATGCACTGCGGACGGTGCACCGAGTGTGACAATTGTCTCGTGCTCTGTCCTGATATCTCGGTTCTGGTGAGAGGCCGAGGGGAATTCGGGTATGTCTTCGACTACAATTACTGCAAAGGCTGCGGCATCTGCTTTACGGAATGTCCCCGGCACGCGATCACCATGGTTGATGAAGAAACCGCTGTGCAGGGCTGACAGGCTAAAAGTGCAGCCTCAGTGCTACAGCCAAAGCGGAGGCCATTGCATTGAAAAAGGTAATCAAGGGAAATATCGCCGTGTCTCACGGCGTGCGGTTGAGCCGGGTCAAGGTGATCTCCGCCTATCCCATTACCCCGCAGACCAGTATTGTGGAAGAACTCTCTGAAATGTGCGCTACCGGGAGTCTGGACGCACGGTTCATTAAAGTGGAGAGTGAACATTCCGCCATGGCGGCTGTCGTGGGCTCGGAAACTGCGGGAATTCGATCCTTTACGGCCACGAGCAGCCAGGGGTTGCTGCTCATGCATGAAATGCTTCATTGGGCTGCAGGTTCAAGGCTTCCCATCGTCCTGACAAACGTGAATCGCGCAATAGGCCCCGGGTGGAACATCTGGGCGGACCAGACCGACTCACTCTCTCAGCGGGATACGGGCTGGATCCAGCTCTATTGCGAATCCAACCAGGAAGTGCTGGACAGTGTTATCATGGGATACCGGCTCGCCGAGGAGATTTCGCTCCCGGTCATGGTTACCTATGACGCGTTTTTCTTGAGTCACACCTCGGAGGTGGTTGATATTCCGGAAATTGAAGAGGTCGACGCGTT
>CAZEGG010000291.1:0-4711 GCA_964511755.1 uncultured Desulfobacteraceae bacterium
CCGCCTCGTTCCTGATGGGCTCTCCGGTCGGCTTCTGGTTCATCTGTTCGTCAAAGCCGCCGCCCTGGATCATAAAACCGTCAATGACCCGGTGAAAGATCAGCCCGTCATAGAATGAATCGTTCACATAGGAGACAAAATTCTCGACGGTCACGGGAGCCTTGTCAGAGTAGAGCTCGATCTCGAAATCGCCCGCCGTTGTCTCAAAGAGCACGATACCGTCTTCTGCGGCTGCCTTTTCTTTTGCTGCATGTGTTGTCTTCATCTTTTCCCCTTTTCTGGTTCTCGCTTTTTCAGGCCTTCATTGCGCGGAGAAAAAGCGGCTTTGTTGCGGGCAGGAGTATAGTGCGACACTGGCGCGTGTGTCAAGAGAAGTGACAAACTGGTCACCATGGAGGCATCATCTGCGGCGTTGACTTCGCTCGCTCCTCCTTGCGGCGTATTAGTCTATACGCCTCAGTCGTCGCTCCTTGCCGCCTTGCATCTGGTACCTCCATGGTGACCAGGGTCCTTCCTCAACTATTCGTTTTAAGGAATGTAGATGAAATTTGACGGCCGATTTGGCTCCCTCCCTGAGCAGGGCGCGTCTCTGGAATTGGAACAGGGCCGCTAGAGGCCCAAGAAATGGGAGTGGGGCGCTAGGTGGTGAGTTTCCGGTAGATTTCGGGGACCTTGACAGGGAGCAGGGAAAGGTCGTTTATAAAGATGTAATTGCCGCGGCCGTACATGTGTTGAAGATAGCTGTGCTCCGCCTTGTCTATGGTGATGCAGAAGGAATGAATCCCCCGGTTCCTCGCCTCAATAAGGGCATGGCGGGTATCTTCCACGGCGTACTCTCCCTTGTAGGCATCATAATCATCCGGCTTTCCGTCGGAGAGAGTGATGAGGAGCTTCGTTCGCGCTTCTTCATCCTGGAGGAGCCGGGATACATGCCGTATGGGAGGACCCATGCGCGTCCATTCCCTGGCCTGAAGCCCCCCTATTCTCCTCTGGATGGCGGTATTATATTGCTCGGTGAATTCCTTTATCCGGTAGAGCTCGCACCGCTTCCGGGTCTGCCCGGAAAAGCCGTAGATGGCGGATTTATCACCCAGCACCCGGAGTGCTTCGCTCAGGATCAGGAGAGTCGCCCGCTCCATTTCATTGATCCATCCTGTCGTGGAGCCGCTCAGATCCAGAAGGAACACACTCGCCACATTGCGCGTATCCCGTCTCAAACGGGTAAAGACCCTTTCGGAAGGTTGATGGCCTGCATGCAGATCCGCAAAGGCCTCAACAACCGCGTCCAGATCTATCCCGTCTCCTTCTTTCTGGCGCTTCAAAATCTTCTGTTCGAGCCTGATCCGCTCAAACTGCTGCCTGATCCGCCGGATCATCCCGCTGTAGCGGGCAAGCGTTTCCTCCAGAAAAACCGCATCCTCCTCCTCGATCTCCATCTCTCTCATGAGAACCCAGTTCCTGCGAAATCCCTTGCGCCTGAAATCCCATTCATCCAGGACATGCACATCCTCGGCGTCCGGGGAGAGAAAATAGCCGGTACCTGCCGGCATCCTGCAGAGGGGGCGAAAGTGATGTCCCGACATCTCGTTCGCAACAGCGAGATAGGCGTTGGGGAAAGTCCCCAGGTCCTCGTAGATCTCTTCAATGAGTTTTTTCATGGCCTCGGGAACAGGAACAGCCCGTCCGTCGATCAACAGGTGATCCGGCAATTCCCGGGGGAGAGACGGCTGCTCTCCTGCGCAGGCTGCTTCCTTTTCCGCAACCTCGATCTTGACGGTTTCGCACTCGGGGAGTTCCGCAACGAGTTTCGAGAGTTCCTCTCTGAATTCCGCGCGAACGGACTCTCTCCTGCGGCGCCGGGTCTTTTCCGCCTCTTCCGGACGGAGTTCTCCCGCATAAAAAACGGGTACCATGCCTGCATAAGGACCCGGGAGCTTTCCGAAAGCCCTGTAGATCTCCGCCGTTGCCGCAGCAGGTGATTCGAGATCTGAATCGTCCGCAAATACCCGGGAAAGGACCCCCTGGAAAAGACCCGGAAGCGTTTCCGTGCCCGGAGATTTCGCGGTTCGAGCCCCTCTGCCTGGAGAAAAATCGAGCCACCACTTTACCGTCTCTTCGACAGCACCGCTCTTCAACCCCTCCCCTGGCGGTGGCGGCCTTCGTGCCAGGAGAGCCTTCTTGATATCCCGCATCTTCCGGTACAGGCCGGGCAGGTCTCTGCGCACCCGGGATTCAATCCTGGCCGTATCCACGAGCATGTATATGTCCCGCGCCAGAACAGGATCCGGGAAAAGTGAGAAGAAGCGGGAAAGGTCCGAGAGATACGTTTCTTCTTCGCGGAGGCCATACCGGTTCCGGAGTGTCCGGACGAGGGAAGTGATGCTGGACCACGGGAGCCTGTAGGACCTGAGATGCACCTGGTAGAACAGGTACGTGATCATGATCTTGTAGAGGAGAAAATGTCTGTCGCGGTCCTGAAAAGCATCGATGCGGGCCGGGACATAGAGGACTTCGGTGTCCGTGTGAACGGTTTCCCCTTTTTCCAGGCGGAGTCCTCTTTTTCCGAGTCCGTGGAGATAGTGCTGAAGGATACCGGCGACTTCTTCAAAAGTGGTGGCATTGCGCACCACCAAGCGGAACTCGGGATTGTCTTTCAGCCCTTCAATGTATTGCAGGGCCGGGTTCAAGCCTCCTGCATCATAGATATCCAGGAGCGAGAGCACCCACTGATCGAGTTCCTTTTCGTCCAGCAGCGCTGCTATCTCCCCGGCTTTCATCAGAAACCGAAGGCCCAGTTCCGGCTGGGTCCCGGCCAGCGTCACGGCATGACGCCGGATCTTCTCTTGCAGGGAGAGAGAGAATTCCCGGAGCGCATCGCCGAGGCCCATTTCCAGGAGGTCTTCTTCAAAGTAGAGGCCGGTGCTGGTGTAGAGGGGCGTGGGAAAAAGGGCCAGGATATCCCTCTCGTGCGGTTCGCTCTTTCGGCCGGCCTCCATGGCGCAAACTCCCTCCTAAAAAACCGACGTGACCATCTCCTCCAGAGAGGCCTGCATCTCCTCATCATCGGTAAGGGTCTGGACTACCGTCACCCGGCAGGCATCCATCGGGTCTATTCCCGACTGTATCAGTTTTCCCGCATGAATCAGAAGCCGTGTACTCGCGCCCTCATCCAGCCCTCGTTCCGTGAGATTGCGGGTCATGGTTCCGAGCCTCACGAGACGCCGGGCTACGGTCAGGGGGGCCGAGGATTCTTTTGCTACGATTCGCGCCTCCTTTTCCCGGTCCGGATAGTCGAAGGCGATGGACACGAACCGCTGTCTCGTGCTGGGTTTGAGGTCCTTCATAACGCTCTGGTACCCGGGATTAAAGGAAATGACCAGCATGAATTCAGGGGGCGCCTGAAGGAACTCGCCCAGTTTCTCTATGGGAAGCGTTCGCCTCTCGTCCGCCAGGGGGTGGATCACCACGGTGGTATCCTTTCTCGCCTCCACGATTTCATCCAGATAACAGATACCGCCGATCCTGACCGCATGCGTGAGAGGGCCGTCCACCCACACCGTATTGTGTCCCTTGATCAGGTACCGGCCGACTAGGTCCCCCGAGGTGAGGTCGTCGTGGCATGCGACTGTAATAAGCGGGCGCCGCAGCTTCCAGGCCATGTGTTGGATAAAACGCGTCTTTCCGCAGCCGGTCGGCCCTTTGAGGAGGACCGGCAGCCTGTTTTCGTAGGCTGAAGAGAAGACCTGTACTTCGTTCGAAGAGGGCAGGTAGAAAGGGACCTCTTCACTGGAAAACGCTTCCTTCTTCCTGGCAGAACGGCTGTCCATGTGTATCACTCCGTCTGGTAACGTGCAGGGCCCGCCTCCGGCCGCGAGAAGCTCCGGCCCGGAGGGGTACCGGAAATGGTTCTGTTCTTAAATTAAGCGGGGATTTCCCAATGGCAAGGAGAAAAGTCCTGTGCCTTTTCCTTGACTTTTTCCCGCTTTTTTCTTTCTCTGTTGTGCAGGAGGAAAAACGATTGGCTGCGGACACCGGATATCCCGAAAATCCTGCAGAATTCCTGGTGAAGAACGTGGCGCTCCTGCCGAAGGGCGATGTCCTCGATGTGGCCATGGGCAACGGCCGCAATGCGGTTTTCCTGGCCGGGAACGGTTTCCGCGTGGAGGGAGTGGACCTGTCCCGGGAAGCTGTTGCCGCGGCCCTCAATACCGCTGAAAGGACGGGAGTCACGATCTCAGCCAGGATTGCCGACCTGGAGGCGGGGTTCGTGATCGAGAGAGACTCGTATGACGTCATCGTGTGTTTTCATTTCCTTCATCGACCGCTGATTCCCATGCTGAAACAGGGCCTTCGCAGAAAGGGCATGATCGTGTATGAAACCTACATCGTGGACCAGGCGCGTTTCGGCAAGCCCAGGAATCCGGACCACCTCCTGAGACACAATGAACTCCTGGACCTGTTCCGGGACTTCCGGTGCCTCCGGTATCATGAAGGGATTTTCGACAACCGCAGGGCCCTGGCCGGGATCATAGCACAAAAGACAGCTCCCTGAGCAAAGGTGCGTCTCCACCCGTCGAGAGGGAGGCATCAGACGCTCTTGCACAGAGACGCTCAGGGAAAAAGCCTTTTCTGGAGTGACTGGCGAGAGGGCGCCGTTCTTTTCGTGACTTATCAGTGGGGGAATCCGCAGCTCGACGAAGTCGAGAATGCG
>CAZEGG010000292.1:0-4686 GCA_964511755.1 uncultured Desulfobacteraceae bacterium
TCTGTTTTCCCTTTTCTGCCGTCTCAGCAGAAAAGGGAATGCTTTTCTTTGCGATCTTTGCGCCTTTGCGGTGAACCCTGTCTTTGCACCGCCCGCTTGTCCCGTGCGCGGGACTTCGCTCAAGACGCAGAGACCGCAGTCAGGAATCGTGCATTAAGCTCCTGCCTTGATCCTGTCCCATTTCTCGGCCCATTCCTGCTGATGGCCGTTCCAGTAGTCCGGGTTGGCAAACAGGTAGCCCTTCAGTTGTCCGGTCGGATCAAAAGCGGGCAGTTTCTGGACCGCCATAGGCATCTTGACCTTGGTCGGATCCAGGCTGGAGGGATATTTCTGTCCCTCGGCAACGGCAATGGAGGCCTTGGGCGCGAGCATGAAGTTGAGCAGTTTCTGGGCCACGGCCAGGTCGGTGCCTTTCAGCACAAAGATGCACTCCTGCCACGAATAGCAGTTGAAGGGGGAGAGAAATCCGATGGGATGTCCCTGGGCCTGCAGGGCCGCTACTCTTCCCGACCAGGCCACTGTCGCATAAATTTCCTCGTTGGCCAGGAGGCTCATGAGTTCGGCGCCCGATGACCAGTACTTCTTGATCATCCCCCGCTGTTCTTTCAGGGCGTTCCAGACCGCGTTCATGTCGCCTATCATGTTTGGATTCTGCTTGGTATACAGGGCTCCGTACCAGATATTGGTGCGCCAGTCGCCCCAGCTCCCGAGCTTGCCCTTTAGATCCTTGTCCCAGAGAAGGGCCGCGCCCGCTTTTTCCGCCTTTGCCTTGGAAATGTGTTTTGTGTTGTAGGCAATGCCTGTCTGCCCGTAGTCATACGGGACGGCGGAAAGAGTACCATTGGTAATGGCCCGGTACGGCTTCATCATGGCCGGCATCACGAGCTTCAGATTCGGGATTTTGCTCTCGTCGAGGACAACGCCGTAGCCCAGCTTTATGTACCTGGCATAGTCGAACACCCCGCTCAGATGAGCGAGATTGAATTCTCCACCGGGCGGAAAGGATGCCTTGACCCGGGTCAGGTAGGTATCCATGTCCCCGAACTCGCCCTCTATCACTTTGATGCCGGTCGCCTTGGTGAAGGGTTCGAAGGCGTATTTGTGGAAGGCCTTGGAGACCACGCCTCCCCAGCCGTCAAACCGTATGGATCCTGCAGCCCATGCCCTGCGGGGAAGAAAACCGAAGGGCCCCCCGACCAGCCCAACGGCAGCGCCGGCCAACCCCAGGTATTTGAAAAAATCACGCCGGCTTACGTCACCATTCATGTAACGATCATGTACCCTATCCAGTCGGTCACTCCAGTCGTCAGCCATTTTGCTTCTCCTTTCTCTAAATAGTTATTCAAACAAGACCCCCTCTTCTGTTTTGCGGGTCCCACCCCAACCTTGCCTGTCGAACCTTGTTCCTCAACCGCTTGCCTACCCCTGAGCACTTTTGAACTCTCGGGAGCATTCTTCGATCCGCCGGAATCTGCACTTGGCAGCTGCTCAGTTTCATTCCGCGAAGCGGGTGCAGTATCTGGCCCGACATCAGGTCGAGCCAAATGATCCCGTCCATCCTGTAGATCCTGTCAAATATGTCTTTTCTCCTCTCCCGCGAAACGTTCACACGTTCGCCGTTGAAAATTTCCGGATCAGGAAACCTGCAAAAAGCGGTATTGCAACCGTCAGGATGACCATAATGGTCCCCAAGGCGTTTATTTCAGGGCTGATGGAATTTCTGAGCATGCCGAATATCTTGACAGGCAGGGTCTGATTCTCGGCAGTAGCCCAGAAGAGTGTGGCCGTAATGTCATCGAGGGATATGGTGAAAGAAAACAGGACCCCTCCCAGTATGGCCGGTGCCAGAAGCGGGAAGGTGATTTCCTTGAACGTCTGAAATGCGTTGGCGCCAAGGGAATGTGCAGCTTCTTCATACTCCTTCTTGATGCCCACCAGCCTGGCCTGGACGATCAGGAGCACGTAGGGCAAGGTAAGTACCACGTGGCCGATCACGAGCAGGAGAAACGTCTTGGGCTGCTGGAGCCAGCGCAGGAAAAGAAGCAGGGCCACTCCGAGAATGACCTCCGGAATCATGATCGGTGCAAGGAGCAGGGTATTGATGGTGTTCTTGCCGGGAAAATCGAACCGCACAAAGGCCATGGCCGCCAGTATCCCCACTGCCGTGGAAATAATAGACGTACAAGAACCCAGAATCATGGAATTCTTGAATGCCGCCAGGATGGCATCGTCATGGGCCAGTTCGGAGAACCACTTCAGGCTGAAGCCCGTCATGGGAAAACACCCGAATTGTTGGGGATTGAAGGACAGGACCATCACCACAACAATCGGGGTAAACATGAAGACGTATATTAATATGGTGTACAGACGAATCAGCGACCAGCCCGTTACCTTCACCATAAGAAATACCTCTATTGCAGACTTCGAAATATCTGGTTGATTCCCAGATAGCGGTTGTAGGTCCACACAATAACGACCAGCAGAAACAGCAGGACGACGCTGATAGCCGAACCGAACGGCCAATCCAGGGTGCCGATGACCCGGGCGAAAATAAGGTTGGCTATCATCTGATTCCCGGGACCGCCCAGGATCATGGGGGGCAGGTAAGTCCCTGCCGTCAATACGAATACAAGAAGGCAGCCCGCGCTGAGACCGGGAAGACTCAGCGGCAGGGTTACTTCCCTGAAGGCCTGCCATTCCGTACAGCCCATGCTCCTGGCAGCCTCGAGCAGGCTGTCGTCTATTCCCTCCAGGCTGACGTATATGTTCAGGATCATGAAAGGGAGCAGATACTGGATGAGTCCCATGAGGACCGATCCTTCATTGTAGAGCATGCCCAGCGCATTGGAAATGAGATGAATCTTCTCCAGAAAATGGTTGATGAGACCGGTATCGCCCAGGATGTTTATCCAGCTCATGGTCCTGATTATAAAGCTGATCCAGAAGGGCAGCATGATCAGGAGCAGGAGCAATGCCTTGTTCTTCGTCCTGCTCCGGTTGAAAAAGTAGGCTGGTATATAGCCCATGACAACGCAGAGCAGCACTGTCTCCAGAGAAACTCTGATGGTGCGGGCAAGAATCATGGG
This sequence comes from uncultured Desulfobacteraceae bacterium, assembly GCA_964511755.1. Lineage (GTDB taxonomy): Bacteria > Desulfobacterota > DSM-4660 > Desulfatiglandales > Desulfatiglandaceae > B46-G9. The sequence goes on from CAZEGG010000292.1 coordinate 3,087, forward strand.
ATAGAATGAGTCGGCGAAAAACTTGGCATAGTTGCCGAACTGGAATGCCGGGATGTCGGCCCCTGACGGAGCACGCAGCCAGAAACTGTATACCACGATAAAGCACACAGGAATAACCAGGAGGAAAAGCACGGCGCTCATGGCCGGAGCAAGCAAGGCAAAGGGTTTCCAGAGTTTATTTTGCATATCTCAGAACCTGGGGTCCGGGCTCGCCCTGCGGCGATCGCCTCATTATCTGTATCCCGCTTTCCTTCATGCCTCGTTGTCTTCCCTTCTCAGGACCTCGGAAATCGATCCTGCCAGTTCGACAATAAGAGCGGAATACTGCTCTTCCACCGACCGGGCATCCTTCTGGATGATCGAAAAATCAAAGGAAACCCCGCCCAGCCCGATACCGGTGTTCAGGTTGACCAAAGCTGCGCCTATGGTGATCAGCCCGGGCAGAAATTCTTCAACGGACATGGCATAGCCGCGCTGTCTCGTCCGCTCCACCTCTGCCAGCACCCGCTCCCTGTCGGTAATGGTCTTCTCGGTTTTGGCGGTAAAGGATATCCCGTCAACCATTCGTTTCAGGGACCCGTCGGAAAGAGTGGCAAGGTAGGCCTTCCCGATTGAGGTGTTGTGCAGGGAATTCCGGGCCACAGCAGGGAGGTGGTAGGTGAGCGTCTCTTTGGCTTCCCGCTGATAGGCCCGCATGAAACTGTCATCAACCGCAAAAGCGACGTCGATGGTTATGTTGTACCGGTTGTGGACCTCGTCGACCAGCTTCTTTATGAGGGCCAGTTCGTCGCTGGACTGCATCATGTTGTTGCAGAGGGCCAGGGACCTGATTCCCAATCTCACCTCCTTGGTCTTGGCATCCTTTTCGAGATAGTTCAATTCAACGAGCGTGTTGACGAACCGATAGGTGGTGGTCATATTCATCGACAGGATTCGAGAAATTTCGGTTTGCGTGAAACTGCGGTTTTCCGTGTCGAACAGGGAAAGGACCTTCAGTCCCTTCTCCAGCGAGGTCGAGAAGTACTGTCGATTAGACGCCATGAGTGACCGCGACGCAGGAGGTTTACTCTTATCGTAAGTCCTTTGCTCTTATAGTAAATGACGTTCATCCCCCTGTCAAGAACTTATTTTGCCCCATTTTTGTTGACAGCCAAACGGAAATAGATATATCTATATAACTATATACAGCAACAGGCCGTTTCCTATTTTATAAATTATTTCCACGTCGATCATCTCCGTCACATCACCCGTAACGATCTGGCCGCGCGGTCGTTCATCGAGGCCTTCCAGGATTCCACGGGAATCCGCTTTACTAGAATGGACCAACGGGTTGAATCCGCGATCGCGGATATGCATTTGGCGGGATTGCTCGAGACCGATTACGGTGCCCCTCTGTTTTTTATAGAGAACATTTACTATTCGGCTCAAGACGAACCGGTGGTCGTGACTCGCATGCATTATCGGGGAGATCGGTACGTTTATCGGGCGACCATTCCGTTGATTCGGAACGGTCGCCGATGAGTGCATGGATCCATAAATACGATGTCATATCCGAATTGAATGGTTGTGTTTACCGCAAAGACGCAAAGTACGCAAAGAA
>CAZEGG010000293.1:0-4678 GCA_964511755.1 uncultured Desulfobacteraceae bacterium
ACCGGCAGGGTATCCGTTCCCCTGGCCGTGGTATCATTTGATGCGGGAGATTTGACCGGGGACGGGAACCGGGAACTCCTGGTCCTCGGCCGTCATGAACTGCGGGTTTACACGAAAAAGGAGCAGGGATATGCCCTGAAGGATACCCGCAACAGCTCCAGAGGCGAAGATTATCTGAAAGTGAGTGTGGGAGATGTGGACGGGAACGGAAAGGCCGAGATCTACCTGGTGAGTTTCTACGGTCAACGGGCACGCACCACCGTGCTGGAATGGAACGGCAGGTTCAGGGAACTCTTTCGGAAAACCGGGCATCTGGTTGCCGTGCAGGATCCGGGGGGCGGAGCACCGAGGCTTTTGTACGAGGGGACCCAGAACAATAAACTTTTTGCCGGCGGGATATCCCTCATGGGCTATGACGCTTCGGGCAGGCTCAAGGAGATCCGGCGCCTGCCGGAGATCAAGGGCGTCCGGTTCTATACTCTGACCCCGTACGATCTCAACAAGGACGGCAGCCCCGAATTCATCGGCCTGGGAGAAAACAATTGTCTCCACGTGTGGGGAGGGAACGGCGAAGTCCTGTGGAAGGAAGATAAATCAATCGGGGGGAGCAACAACGCCATCCAGGTAGGGGATGTCCCGACTTATGAAAGCAAGCCGTGGGCATACATCAACAGCCGCCTTGTGGTAACGGATATCGATGGGGACGGGAAAAAGGAAGTGGTGGCCGTCAAGAACATCCCCCTCATAGAACACCTTGAAAATACGCGGGTCTACGTCAAAGCGCAGCTGATTGCCTATCGGATCCAGGGGGCGACCCTGACCCGGGGCTGGACAACCCGGGAAATACCCTATTGCATAACGGACCTCCAGGCCACCAAGGGAACCCTCTTCGTGGCCGTCCAAAAGGGAAGGTTCAGCAAGATCGGCCCGGGCACCGGCCGCATCATGTGGTTCAACCTGCAGTAAAGATGGAAATGACGGTGAAGAACAAAAGAGGTTTTGCGAGCGACAATAACGCAGGAGTGCATCCCGAGATACTCGAAGCCCTTGTTCGGGCCAACCAGGGACACGTGGTGGCCTACGGAGACGACCCTTATACCGAGTCGGCCGTCGGGAAGTTCGAGGAAATTTTCGGGCAGGATATCTCCGTCTGCTTTGTTTACAACGGCACCGGCGCCAATGTCCTTTCTCTTCAGGCCCTGACGGATTCTTTCCAGGCAGTCATCTGCGCAGAGACCGCCCACATCAATGAGGACGAATGCGGGGCCCCGGAAAAATTCACCGGATGCAAGCTCCTCACCATCGCGACGGAAAACGGCAAAATAACTGTCGATCAGATCAAGCCGCGTCTCCAGGTCCTGGGAAACGAACACCATGCCCAGCCAAAGGTCATCTCCATCACCCAGGCCACGGAGCTGGGGACCGTCTATCGCCCGGGAGAGATCGAAACAATCACCCGGTTCGCCCACGAGAACGGCCTGCTGGTGCACCTGGACGGGGCGCGGGTCTCCAACGCCGCCGTATCTCTCGGAACCGGGCTTCGGGAGATCACGCGCGATCTGGGGATCGACGTGCTCTCGTTCGGCGGCACCAAGAACGGGATCATGTTTGGAGAGGCGGTTGTGTTTTTCAACCCCGCCCTGGCACGGGATTTCAAGTTTATCCGGAAGCAGGGGACCCAGCTGGCCTCCAAGATGCGTTTCATCGCTGTCCAGTTCGAAGCGCTCCTCACCGACGATCTCTGGCGCAGAAACGCCCGACACGCGAACAGCATGGCCGCACTGCTGGAAGAGAAAGTACGCAAGATTCCCCAAATCACGATCACCCAGCCCGTGGAGGGAAATGCCCTCTTTGCCGCGATCCCTGAAAGACACATCCAGACACTCCAGCAGGAGTATTTCTTCTACCTGTGGGATGAGGAGCAGTCCATTGCCCGGTGGATGACTTCCTTTGACACCACGGAGGAAGACATCATGAATTTTGTCCGCCTCCTCAAGAAAGTCCTGGCTTGAACATCGTTGAACGCAAATTCAGCCAGATGACTTGAAAATCTCCTCAGAAGGATTTAGAATGTAAATAATGGTAGTGGAACCGGCAACCCATATGAGGAGGAAGACATGAAACAAAAAAGGCTGTTTGTTCTGATGTCCATATTGCTGCTGGGGGGACTGGTGGGGCTCTTCGCATTTCAGCAGCCCGCCATCGCCGCGACGAGAATTGTGCAATTCACCAACCCCGGATGCCAGTGACCTTCAACGGCACAAAGTATATGGAGTATACTTATGCGACTTGACGGCGTGAAAGAGGTAAAGACCGACATATCAAAGAACGAAGTCACCGTCACCTATGATGACACCAAAGTGGATTATGCTAAGATGGCTGCCGCCCTCACCAAAGGCTACTTTCCGCCCAAGGGCGAACCGAGATACCTGAAGTAGCAGCTCTTCTCCTGGATTTGGCGGGCAAGGCTCCCGGGCGGCCTGCCCGCCGTCCTTATGCGTTCCCCATGAACTCAGCCTGCGAAGACCTTTCCTATCGTCTCAGCACCCCGTAGTACTGCCCGGACTTGTCCATTTTGTCCCCTACCTTGGTACCGCAGTACCTGCACCGGTATTCGTACTTGTCACCATCCGGAAGGATGAGCAGCAGGTATTTCCTGACCGGCACCGCCTGCCGGCACCTGGGGCAGTACAGTTCCATGGCCTCCAGTTGATCAAAATCCGCCTGCTTTTCCTGTGTCGGAGGATTCTGGGGAACAAACTCGAACGGATCGCCTCTCATGGTGATTTCCTTTCGTTCCTTTCCTTGCCTTTTGTCTGTGATCCTATACTAATGATGAAAACAGCCGAATGCAAGGACTTAGAACCGGGGAACGGAGGGAAAAGCCACTTGACCAGGGATATGAATGACGGGTATGGTACATCTGCATAGAAGGTCCCCTCTGTCCCCTTTGGAAAAGAGGGCAGAGGAGGATTTGTTCTCATAGAGGAGGAACCATGAAAATCAAACACATCGATCATATCGGCGTGGCTGTCAGGGAAATAGCGCAGGCAGGGAAATTCTACACAGACATCCTCGGACTCAAGATTGAAGGTATTGAAAACGTGGCCGACCAAAAGGCAAACGTGGCCTTCATCCCCATCACGGACAGCGAGGTGGAACTGGTGGAATCAACACATGAGGATGGCCCCGTGGCACGACATATCGAATCCCGCGGGGAAGGTATTCAGCACATTGCCTTCCGGGTTGAAAACATCGACGAAGCCCTGGCGGAATTGAATCAGAAGGGGGTAAGGCTCATTGACCGGACGCCGAGAGTCGGGGCAGGGGGGGCCAGGATTGCCTTCATCCATCCCAAAGAAACCAATGGCGTCCTGGTCGAGCTCTGCGAGCGGGAATAATGAGTGAAAAGGCGGCCTATAAAACTGCCCGTTCCTATACGTTCAAGGACGGAGCTCTTTCTCCGGAGCATACCGACCTCCTGGCGGAAATTCCGCTTGAAATCATCATAGACCGAGGAAGACAAATCCTGATCATGTGCACACCGGTCCTTATCAAGGAACTGGTGTACGGATTCCTGTTCACCGACGGAATCATCAGCAGCGTAGGCGACGTGCGGGAATGCCTCATTGCTCCCGCAGAAAGCGAGCCCTCAGACGACGTTATCAAGGCACGGGTCTCTCTCACGCAGGAACGGGGGTCCTCCGGAATGGGACCTCTGAAAAGGGTGTCCTTTTCCAGTTGCGGAGTCTGCGGAAAACAGAACTACGCCGAACTCAACCCGCGGATTTCACGGGTTAAGAGCAGCAGCCGCTTTTCCATGGACGTGATTTTCGCCTGCTCCGGAAGGCTTGAAGAACACCAGCGTCTGTATTGGCGGACCGGAGGGGCGCACGCTGCAATGCTCCTCAACGGGAGAGCGGAAATGGTCATTTTCAGCGAGGACATGGGCCGCCACAACGCCCTTGACAAGGTCATCGGTTCCGCCCTTCTCAGACATATTCCCACGGACGACAAGATCCTTATTTCCAGCGGCCGGGCAAGCCTTGAGATGATTCTCAAAACCGCCAGGGCCCGGATACCCGTATTTGTTGCCATGTCCCGGCCCACATCCAAGGCGGTTGAAGCGGCCAAGGTCTACAACATCACGCTGGTGGACCTGGCAAAACATACGAACAGAATCCACAGTCATGTCAGAAGGATTGAAGGTTTTTGAGATAGTTGACCATGCTGCATAACGATATTTGCGGGGTTATCCTGGCGGGGGGGAAGAGCAGCCGGTACGGCCGGAACAAGGCCCTGGTTGAAATAGACGGGGTCCCCCTGATCGAACGGGTAATCAACGTCTTGAAAGGCCTTTTCCAAAAAGTGATCCTCATCACCAATACACCCGAGGAATTCGCGAGCTTTCACCTCCCGATGGAGGAGGATATCATCAAGGGGCTCGGGCCCCTGGGAGGGATATTTACAGCTCTTCATTCCATTCCCGAGGAATACGGCTTTTTTGTCGCATGTGACATGCCTTTCCTCAACCCTCAACTCATTACCCATATGATTGATATACGGGGGCAGTACGATGTGGTCGCGCCGAAAATCGGCTGGAAGATAGAGGCGCTGCATACTCTCTACCGAAAGACCTGTCTGGGAGAAATCGAAAAAATGATCCGGAATCATGAAT
>CAZEGG010000294.1:0-4676 GCA_964511755.1 uncultured Desulfobacteraceae bacterium
AGCGGAGTAGGGGCTGTTCGGCGCATAAGGACTCTCCTCGTGGAACGGCGGGTCTTCCTTATCAAGAGATCCGTAGACTTCATCGGTCGACACGTGCAGGAAGCGAAAGTTTTTCCTTTCCCCGGAAGGCAGGCTGTTCCAGTATCGTCTTGCTTCTTCCAGGAGATGAAAGGTCCCGACTACGTTCGTCCGGATAAAATCTGCCGGGCCGTCGATGGAACGGTCTACATGGGATTCGGCCGCGAAATGAAGCACGGCCTGCGGTTGAAACTCTTCGAACAGTTCTCGAACCAGTTTCCTGTCGGCAATATCCCCTTTGACGAAGATGTGGTGAGGATTCGATTGAAGGGACTCGAGGTTCTTTAAATTGCCTGCATAAGTCAGAAGGTCGAGGTTGACGATTCTAGGCCTCTTTCGTTCTCTTTTCCTGAGGACGAAGTTGCTCCCTATGAATCCGGCTCCACCGGTTACAAGATATGTGTTCATCTATCTTCTCTGTTTCCGTGCTTTTTAGGATGTGCTATTCTTATATTGTGTTCATGACCAGTGTCCAAGATATTCTTGGCGCATTTCCTGGCATCCTTTCTTTAATTGCTTCGCTGGTAAAGGCATCGTAAGAGCGGATAGGTACAGGCTTGATACGACTCCGCACATGATTCCCGGCTATATATTCCCTTTTTGGATATTCAAAAGAGGCTGAATATCTCCTGACAAAAGATGTGGAATATTCTTCTTTATCTTTTCAAGGGGCCAGTTCCACCATTCAATTTCCAATAATTTTTCTATGGTCTCGTTGTCAAAACGTTTTCTTAACGGGTGCGCAGGGTTTCCTCCAACAATTGTATAAGGTTCAACATCTTTGGTAACGACACTTCGCGCAGCGATGACTGCGCCATTTTCAATATGTATTCCTGATAAGATAAATGCACCTTCTCCAATCCATACATCATTGTCGATAATAACATCTCCTTTCGTAGCGGGATGTCCGGGGATTTTTTTTGCTTCTTCAAAAAGGATATTAAAGGGATAAGTAGAAATCCAGTCAATCCTGTGTTCACTGCCAAGCATGATTTTGACATCACCGCCAATCGAACAGAATTTCCCTATTTTCAGTGTTGCCCCTTGATTCGATGCGAGAATTTTTGGCTTACCGTAGGTCCAGTTGCCAACATCGAAATCAGCGTAATCAGGATTCGAGGACATGTAAAAGGAAGGTTTTTTTTTCTTGAAAACTCCAATCAAGCCCATTGAATGGTCCCTTCTGTTGTTTTATCCGGGAATCACGGCTTCCTGTAGTCATTCCATGCCCATGGCCTGCAAGTAGGACGACGTGCTCCGCTCGATTTCGTAAGGAAGCGCAGCTTCCTGTAATAGTTTGGGCGGCAAAGGGCAGTCAAGGGTTTTTTCCATGGCTTGCGCGAGACCCTCCGCATCGCCTACCGGCACGAGCGGGCCGTAGCGTCCATCAGCCAGAATCTCGTTAGGGCCACTCGGGCAATCGGTTGAGACCACAGGGGTACCGACGGCCAGGGCTTCAATCAGGACAAAACCAAGGCCTTCCCAGCGCGAGGTGAAGGCGAAGAGAGAGGCGTGGGCCATGTAGGAGTAAATGTCGGCCTTGAAACCGGCAAGATCGACATCATCCTCCACACGTAACGCATGTGCGAGAGTAATGAGCGATTCTCTCTGCTTTCCTTTCCCGAGGATGACAAGACGGCATTTCCTTTTTTCGTGCACCTTGGCGAATGCTTTTATGAGTGTTGCGAAGTCCTTTCGTTCACATAATTCTCCTGCGCCGAGAATGACAGGGGGCTCCCCGGGCAAAAACCACGGGTGTTCCGGTGTGGGCGGACGCCTGTGCAAGAGTTCGTCGGGTATAACAGGGCAGGGCACCACGTTGATGAGATCCCGCGAGAGTCCGGTGTAAGCGGCCATATCATCTGCAACGCCCCTCGACGTGACGATGATATTGTCGGCAAAAGGATAAAAATGTTTCATTGAAAAACGCTGCAACCAGCGCTCAAATGGTCCACGGCTGGCCAGATCAATGGAAATAGTGGTCCCTGAACTGAGGATCAGACGTGTCCGTACCCGCGCAAGGGTTCTTGCCAGAAGGGCGGTTCGGTTCACCCGGTCTTTATCAGAGAGCATGGCCGCGGGACGGGTCTCTTTGAGGTACCGAATGACACCAGGAATGCTTGAATAGACGTGACTTGCACCTATGTCGAAAATGTTTACGGAGTCAGAGGTACCAGTGATGTGGGGCCCGTGTTTCCGCACCTTCAGCACATCAACGATGTAGTTCCTCCGCGCGAGAGCCGGAACAAGATGCCCGATCAGGCGGTCTACTCCGCTGTGGCCGGAAGTGGCGACAAAAATGGCGATGTGGGATCGATCCGATTTCATATTTTTTTATAAAGCATTTTGCCCCGATCTTCAAGCCATCCGATAATGCCCCTCGGCAGGCTCAACATCCACATGGATTTCGAGTTGACTTCCCTGTATTGTTGGAGAAATCCGATCTTACAGTGCAATGAGTAGCGCACGAATTTGGCGTGATACTTGAATCTCAGGTATCTTCCGCTCAGCGATGAATAGGTGTTGATTTCCTCGAGGAAGTAAAACCGAAAGCCCCGCGGGTTACGCATACGCAGGGAGAAAACATCGGCAGACAGCCCGTCAGGCTGGTATTCGATGATTTGTATCGGTTCATTGATATACCTGAACTTGTAGCGTCTGGAAATGCGTTTCCAGATTAAGTCGTCTCGCATATGGCGCTCCCCTTCAAAATGGGGATAGGGAAACTGCCGTAAGATTTGCGTTCGAATAGCGTTCTTCTTGTCTCCCATGATATTGTATTTTTTGGCAATCTCCAGATAGTCTGCATCCATAACATCTGAAGGATATCTGTCCCTGGAAACGTTTCCCCGGGAATCCACGCAAAGCCCTTCGACTCCGGCAAACCCCTCCTTTTCCTTGTCGGGGATAGTGTCCCAATGATACTTGAGACGTTCGAGGGCCTTTGGGTGCAGCATATCATCGGAATCGAGGAGCACAAAAAAGAAACCTCTCGCATACTTCAGCGCATTATTGTGCGCCACGTGTTTGCCCTGGTTCTTCTGCCAGTAGTATTGAAGAGGGAACCAGGTCCTTTCCTGCCATTCCCGCACTAGGTTTCGGGTGTCATCCAGGGAGCCGTCATCTATGACAATCACTTCCAGATCCTTGAACGTCTGGTCATGTACGCTCTGCAAAGCGCGGCCGAGGGTATGGGCACGGTTAAACGTGGGAATGAAAATCGTGAAAGTATATAACCATTCGTTTTTGTCTGAAAATTGGATCATTTTTCCCATCGGTTTGTGTTCGGCGGACAGCCTGCTATCCGGATATCGATGCTACGTTGTCTGCGTGATTTCCGCCAGGATCTCTTCGAGCGGTTTCCATGGCTTCGGGCTGGATTTCATCTGCGCGCGAAAAGCGCTCACCTCTTTCAGGTGAAGGATGGCAAGCGTCAGGGCTGTCATATAGGTCATGTCAAGCTGCAGAGTTCGCAAAACCACCCGATATATAATCCCCGGGATATGTGAACGCAAAATTCCTGTCCTTGAAAGGTAAAGCCAGAGATAGAAAAATCTGTTTCTCTGGCGGATTGTGCGCACCCGGCGAGCATCGAAGTGCAGCCTGATTGCTCCGGCGTGGTCGTGGATTACCTCACTTCGCGGTTCAAAAAGCGTCTGCCAGCCCTGCAACCAGGCGCGAGTGCAAAGGTCAACATCTTCGTAATAGAACGGCTTGTACAAGGGGAGAAATCCGTCAAGCTGCAGAAACATGTTTTTTCGCAGGGCTACGGAACCTCCGGAGGCGAAAAGGGTTTTCAGGGTCTGCTCCTTTTCCAAGTGCTCCCGCGCTTCCTCCAGGACCCAGGGGCGGAATTTTATACTTCCGCGTCTGATCATGCCGAGATTCCAGGAGACCGTTTGCGGATTGCCGTCAGGGTCGCAGATCAGGGGAGAAACGGAAAAGGTAGTAGGGTTTTGGAAGTGTGCCGTGAGTGGAGCAATGAAATCGTTTGCCGGGCGCACATCGGAATTGAGTAAAATGACAATTTCGTTTGCGGCGTGACGCAGGCCCGTATGTATGGCTTCGGCGAATCCCCTATTTATGTCATGTCTTATAAGCTGCGCCCGGGGAGCATATTTTGAAATCAGCTGGACGCTGCCATCACGGGAAGCGTCATCCACGACGATTATCTCACATCCGCTTTCGTATGCATCGGCGGCCTCGATGACCTTCGGAAGGTTCCTGTCCAATAAAGATTCGCCGTTATAGTTGGGAATGATTATGCTTACGGCACTTCCAGCCAAATCAATCTCCTGTTCCTGCGGGTTGAACGGAAGCCTTCCGATGTCTTTGAGTGCCGGAAAAGCCCGGTTCATTTGCATCCCCGTTTCTCTCGGTATGGGAGCCAGGCGGTCTTTCCGCAAGAATCAAGATGATGCCCGTAACAAAAGCGAAGGGATACAGAGTGAACCTGGAATAGAAACCGAACACGAGGCTGGTGAATGTGGCCCAGGTCAAGTAGACAACAGCGATGGAATTGACGAGAAGACGCGACCTGGGTTCAGTTGCCCTGCGGGATGATCGGATGACAAGGTAGAGAAGAAAGATCTGCCAGG
>CAZEGG010000295.1:0-4671 GCA_964511755.1 uncultured Desulfobacteraceae bacterium
TCACCGAGGCGGACGTGGTCAATTTTGCCGGCCTGTCCTGGGACCATAATCAACTCCACACCGATGCCGAATACGCTGCCCGAACCGGCTTCGGCAGGCGGATTGCCCATGGAATTCTGGGGATCGCCATCCACTCGGGGCTCGCCTATCGACTCACCGAAGAGAGTATCCTGGCCTTCCTGGAACTGACCTGGCAATTCAAACGACCCATCTTTATCGGCGACACCATACACGTGGAACAGGTGGTGAAAGAGATGCGCGACACCTCGAAAGAGGACCGGGGCATCCTCACGTTTGAAAAGGAACTCATCAACCAGCATAGAGAAGTGGTCCAGACCGGAACGACCACCATACTGCTGGCCAAGAGGGAACGCACCCCCTGAAGTCAAAACGAAAAATGACCCTCGCCGCGATCTGTCAAGCCTCATGGGTTGAGAGGAACGGGAGAGACGACATCACAGCAGAGTGAGGAGGTTGAAGCAGATGGAAATCAAGAGAATATTCGTTGCGGGAGCAGGTCTGATGGGAGGCGGTATCGCCCAGGTCTGTGCCCAGGCCGGATACCAGGTGGTGATGCGCGATCTCGGGGACGAGATCCTGGAGAAAGGACTGAAAGCCATTCGATGGTCCGTGGGCAAGCTCATGGAGAAAGGCAAAGTCCAGGGAACGGCAGGTGAGATCATGGAAAGGATCAGCACGACAACCGAGCTGACCGGTGCCGGGGATTCGGATTTCGTATTCGAGGCGATCATCGAAAACCTTGACGCCAAGAGGGCACTTTTTTCGGAACTGGACGAGATCTGCCCTTCCCACACCATATTTGCCACGAACACCTCCGCGATCCCCATCACCAACATCGCTGAAGCCACGAAACGGGCGTCCAAGGTCGTAGGTACCCATTTTTTCAGCCCCGTCCCCATGATGAGAATCCTGGAGCTGGTGAAGGGACTGCTCACGTCGGATGAGACCGTGGACACGGCTGATGCACTGGGCAGGAGCATCGGCAAGGAAACGATCCGCGTGAACCGGGATGTGGCGGGTTTCGCATTGAACCGGATCAATTTTCCGAGCACCGTCGAGGCGATCAAGCTGGTGGAAGCGGGCGTGGTAAGCGTCGAAGACGTGGACAAGGGAATGCGGCTCGGATTCGGAAGGCCTATGGGACCTTTTGAAACAGGAGATATGGCCGGGCTTGATGTGGGCTTCAACGCCATGAGCGCAGTGTACAAAGAAACCCAGGACGAAAAATTTCACCCGCCCATGCTGCTCCAGAGGAAGGTCAGGATAGGGCACCTGGGCAGGAAGACCGGGATAGGCTGGTACAAATATGACGAAAAGGGCAATAAAATCGGGCCTGTGGATTAACCTGCTTTTCCCCGGGACTGCATGCGCTCCCAGATCTTCTGCACCCTGGCCTCAGTGTTCAGCAGATAGGCCGGCTCCACCTGCTTGGGAAAGGGCCTGGGGTCCCATTCAACAGCCTTGACCCTGGCTATGGTGCGTTCGATGTCTCCGTGCTCGGCAGCGAGGAAATTTTCCACCATGGCTAAATATTCGGAAGCCTGATCCTGGGAACGGTGCAGATATTCCCGGACATCCGGGCCCGTCAGCACCATCTTGTGTCCCGGGCAGAGGACGCGCGTGTCAAGGCGGGCCAGACATTCCAGAGAATGCCGGTAAACATCATAATCCACCAGGAACTCGGTGTAAATGTAGCCGGTCCCGTCGTCGCAGCCCACCGCCTCCGATCCCACCAGGATCCCTTTTTCCGGAATCCAGTAGCTCATGAAATCCCAGGTGTGTCCGGGAGCGCTGATGGCTTCCACACGGCCTCCGGCGGACAAATCGATTCCGTCACCGGATTCCAGGACCACATCGAGCGCAAACGGCTCGAAATCGCCGTCGTAAATCGTGCTACCCGGGGACACACGAGCGTACCTGGCTGCCTCCCGGTTCAATTCCCTGATCACACGGACCGCCCTCGGATTCTCCAGGACCTCGCCGATGTGAGCCGACCCGGCCACCTTCATCCGAGGATAGAGGGACTTGAGGTATGATGCCGAACCGATATGATCGAAATGAGAGTGGGTCAGAAAGAGGTATGCCGGCGTGCGCAATCCCAGTATTCTCTGGAGGTCATCCGCATAGCAGCCAGCCATCACGGTCACCCCGGCGTCAAACAGGACCGGCATGGCGCCGTCCAGCAGGTACACCGGAACGCCGGCGTTTCCGATGACGTAGAAGTCCTCCTCTATTTTCCCGGTTTGCTCGATTCTCATGCTCTTCCGTGGCAGTTCGAAGGATGGGCCGGTCCGTTCATCTCCGGTCTTTCCTGCCGCTGGACATGCCGGCGATCCGGCGCACCATCTCCTTGCGGTCTTCGATGTCGTACTGGCTCGTGATGGCGATCTGCTCCATTACGGGTGATCCGCCGCCGTGGAAGTTTCCCACATTCACGATGCCGCCGGTGGCTGAACAGAGAATATCGCCCATGTACCGCCAGAATTGGGCCTGATCTTCGGCAGGCATATGGGGATTGCGCCGGGTGTATTTCATAAGCAGCTCTCCCGTTTCCGGGTTGGCAAAGTCGGCTTCGTACGGGAAGGTGGCCGGGATCCCCCCGGAAATGTCGCACAGGATCTCCGCTTCGCGATAAACGGCCTCGCCGGTGAGACACCGTCCCACGTTACAATAGATGGAGTTGGGAATATAATTTCCCGGGCCGTACGGCACGCACCCCCGCCCGGGGATGTAGACCTCCGGTTTGCCCAGGTCCGAGGCGGTGTATCCCGCTGCATACCCCAGTTCGGTGGTCTGGATTATTTCGGCCAGCTTTTCCCGCACGTGTCCGCTTTTATGGATGTTGTTGACCTCGGCGGCCAAGGCCGCCGTTCCCAGCAGGAGGTCGCCGATGGCCGGTTTGCAGCCCGAATAGCTGTGCCGATGGAACAGTGCAAAGAGCAAGGCCAGGATTCCGCCGTGCTGATACTCTCCGCACAGAAACACCCGCTCCCAGGGGATGAAGCAGTTGTCGAAAATCAAGTACGAATCCGTGGCCCCTGGAGTGACGCCCCGCGGGTAGTGTTTGCGCTCGCGCAGGTTGTGGACGGTTACCACCTGCTTCAGCCCTTCCCAGTCGCCGGGCACAGCGAAGGACACCGCATAGTCCTGGTCTTCCTCGCGAAGCGCTCGGGTTGGAACGATCAGTATCTCATCGGCAACGGAAGCCTCAGAAATGTGCAGTTTGCAGCCGGACACCACGATACCATCGCTTTTTCTCTCCACCACCCGCAGGTAGGCGTCCTTATTGGGTTGATCCGCTGGTCTGAGCAGACGGTCGCCCTTGGTGTCCGTCTGACCGCAGCATCCCACCAGGTCCTCGTCCTGGAACCGAACCAGCCACTTCTTGAAATTTTCATGGTACTCGGTGTTGCCGCTGTTCATTTTGTCGGCTTCATAGGAAACCGTATAAACGGCGTTTGTGGCATCAACTCCCATGCAGCGCTGGATGCACCCTCCCACCTTGCGGCACAGAAACCGTGTCATGTCCTGCTTCTTGTGCAGGTCCCCCGTGTTTTGATGCACATGGGTGAACCGGTTAATGGTATGGCCGGTCAGATGGGACGTTGCCGTCAACAACTCGGCATTTTCGGGTTTGGATGCCTCGTCATAGGTCGTGCCGATGGTGTTGAGGCAATCCATCTGGACTTCGTCCACCCGGTCTATCTTTTCGCCGTTCAGGTAGACATTGCGGCGCATCCTCCCCAAGTCTTTGATATATTGCTCTTTCGTTCTCATGAGTCATCCTCCTTACCGTATTTCAGTTCGCAAGAAGCACTACCACCCTATGCCGTCGTGGAGAAAGCCTCCACTTTTCCTGCCCGGAGAACCCGCCGGCAGAGATTCATTGCTCGGCGATCCTGAAAAAAGACTCGTCGAATTCGGGGCGTCCTTTGTAACGGCTCATGAAAAAGCCGGGGAGTTCATCTACCTTTTCGAACAGCACGGGGTCTACCGGGATGCCCGCCCGATGCAGCGCATTGACGATTTCTTCGGGCTTGGGGGGGCAGCCTTTTACCGGGATCATCTCTTGAATGTCCGGGTGATCCCTATTGGCCAGATACATGCATTTGCCCAGCAGCACGGTCT
Organism: uncultured Desulfobacteraceae bacterium; assembly: GCA_964511755.1. Taxonomy (GTDB): domain Bacteria; phylum Desulfobacterota; class DSM-4660; order Desulfatiglandales; family Desulfatiglandaceae; genus B46-G9. Next base: position 4,150 of record CAZEGG010000295.1, read on the forward strand.
TCTTCCTGCCCGGAGTGGGTTTCATGATCTTGCCCGTCAGGATTTCCACATCGTCGTAGCGATCACCCTTCCAGGCAGCCCTTATGGCGGAAAGGACCACGCCGTTGATTGCCGAACAGTAGGTGCACATGGACAGATCATATTTCCGGTAGTAAAGCCCTTTGATGCCCTGTTTGGCCATAGGCAGCGGCAACACGCCGTTTTCATCCTCGCTGTACACAAAGTCATGCTCATGGAACGCGGCTATCTCTTCGATCTTTTCGCCCACCACCTGGATCTCCGAAAGATCGCGGGGACGGTTCCGATTCCTGGCGGCGTGCACCAGATGGGGGACCTGACTGGGCTCGTATCCCAGAATCCGCGCCCCGACGAAATCGGCGGAGAGGACGTCGGCGGAAGCCACCAGCACGTTGGAGCGGTGCATCTTGCCGTCGATGCCGGGGCCCCGCTCATTGGTGAAAATGCCGTCCAGGATCGCGAATATGGGCGGCATCCTGTCGGCGAGGCGTGCGATCATAAAAT
>CAZEGG010000296.1:0-4668 GCA_964511755.1 uncultured Desulfobacteraceae bacterium
AATGAAAAATTCACCTGAAACCGCTTTTAGATGGATTTTTGTGAGGAAAGAGCGGGAAAATTGAAATCCACCAGCCGATTTTCGCATTACGGGTTTCACCGGATGATTTGGCGAAGCTCCTGATCACCAGCAAGATGTTAGATGCAAGGCGCTGAGGAGCGACGAATGAGCCGTATGGAGGAATAACACGGCGCAAGGAGGAGCGAGCGAAGGCAACGCAGCAGACGTTGCCTTGCTGGCGATCAGAGGGAAAAGCAGCAAGTTGACAAACAGCTGCAAAAGCTTTAGTTTTCATGAGTAAGGGAACACGGAAATGCTTGAACCTCGATGATCAGACCGTGCTCATTGAGAGGTAAATTTTTGGGATCGAGTGGGTTTCGAATCAAGGTCCACAGAGGGATATATTTTGAAGGATATCATTGAGAAAGCCCTTGAGGAGAGTCTGCGGGTAAAGGAAGAATTCATCAGGTCGCACAGTGACTCCCTTATGGAGGTTGCTGAAAAGATGGCAGCGGCGCTTATTAATGATCGGAAGCTGTTGATCTGCGGGAACGGAGGCAGCGCTGCCGACGCGCAGCATATTGCGTCCGAGTTTGTGAACCGGTATCTCCTGGAGAGGCCTCCTCTTCCGGCCTTGGCGCTGACCACGGACACTTCGACGATAACAAGCATTGCCAATGATTATACCTTCGATGATGTTTTCTGCAAACAGGTGAAGGCCCTTGGTCTTGAAGGAGACGTGCTGCTCGCCATCAGTACCAGCGGTACTTCTGAAAACGTGCTTCGGGCGGTCCGCGATGCAAAGACCCAGGGAATTTACACGGTTGCCTTTGCGGGAAAAGACGGGGGGAAGCTGGCTTCCCTGGCGGATATTTCCCTCGTGGTGAAGAGCGATACGACGGCCCGGATACAGGAAGCTCACATCCTGGCGGGCCATATCCTGTGCCAGCTCGTGGATTATATTCTGTTTCAGCGACATTCTTGAGTTGGAGCATTATGCCGCCGATAGAACCGATATCACTGGATGGACTTCGTTCCTATCCTCTTAAAGATCGATCGAGCAAGGTGAAGGTGGATGATTTTGCGCGGCCGTGGCTTGAGGGAAACTCATTTTCGCGATGGCTGGAATCTCTTCCCGACATCCTGGCTGCCGGGGAGTTGAAAGAGATTGTCCGGAGAATTATTGAGGCTGTCAGACGGGAAAGGACGGTTCTTCTTGCCATGGGAGCCCATGTGATAAAGGTCGGTCTGAATCCCGTGGTCCTCGATTTGATGGATCGGGGTATCATAAGCGGGATAGCAATGAATGGCGCCGGCATTATTCATGATGCGGAAGTGGCCATGGCCGGCCATACGTCTGAAGATGTGGCCGTTGAACTGGGTGACGGCCGATTCGGCGTGGCGGAAGAAACCGGAAGATATCTCAACAAGGCAATAGAAGAGGGGGCGAATCGAGGATGGGGTCTCGGCCGGTCCGTCGGCGCCATGCTGGTGAGTGAGCATTTTCCCTATTCGTCATTGAGCATCCTCGCGAGGGCGCATGAGGCGGATGTCCCGGTTACAGTGCATGTGGCGATGGGAACGGATACCATTCATTTTCATCCCGGAGCGGATGGAGCGGCTATCGGGAAGAGCTCTCACCTGGACTTTCGCATCTTCGCACGCATGGTGTCCAGCCTTGAGGAGGGCGTTTTCCTGAATCTGGGATCCGCTGTTATTCTGCCGGAGGTGTTCTTGAAGGCCTTGTCATTGGTTCGGAACCTGGGATTTGCAGTCAAGCATTTCACAACAGTTAACATGGATTTTATCCGGCACTATCGACCCATGACGAACGTAGTAGACAGGCCTACCAGAGAGGGCGGGAAAGGATATTCGCTGGTAGGGCACCACGAAATCATGTTCCCGCTGCTGGCCGCGGGCATCGTGGAAGGCCTGGGGCAGGAACAGCGGCAGGCGGAGTGAAGCCGGCTAATCTGAATAGTGAAAGAAGAGAAAGGGGGCTGTTGTTATGCCCATTTATGAATTCAAGTGCCGTAGTTGCAACAAAGAGTTTGAGACAATTGTCTTCAGGAGCGACGAGAACGTTACGTGTCCCGAGTGCAAGGGAGAGAATGTAGATCGCCTGATGTCCGTATGCGGATTCAAAAGCGGTGATAGTTTCACGCCTTCCGCGGGATCATCCGGGTGCTCTTCGTGCTCCAGTACAAACTGCAGCGGATGTCATTAATAGGGCCATTGGCGAAATCTCACTTTCCAATCACGGAGGGAGATTCCTGCTCCGCCCGGGATTTGCCGGAGCCGAAAATGTCAAATGACAAAATCCAAATGACAAATGAATGCCAAATGCCGAAATGGCAAAGTGGCAGAGGGCGCACCTGTCTTTTTTGATTCGGCATTGTGATTTTGACATTTATTTGACATTTGAGCTTTGAAATTTGTCATTACGACAGACTGCATGTGGGAATAAGAGACTGCTTTTGTCGCTGTGCCGGATTAATGAGAGAGCGGGGAGCTGAAATTTATGTTCCGTATCGGATTCGGGTACGACGCCCACGGCCTGGTGGAAGGTCGCAAGCTGGTCCTGGGTGGTGTGGAGATCCGGAACCCCCGGGGGCTGGCAGGACATTCTGACGCCGACGTCCTCGTTCACGCCGTCATGGATGCCGTGCTGGGGGCCCTGGGCCTCGGGGATATCGGCATGCTGTTTCCCGATACCGATCCGGCATACAAGGGAGCGGACAGTACGGTGCTGCTCGGCCGGGTGAAGGAGAAGATGCAGGGAAAAGGTTTCAGGGTGAACAATATTGACGCAACCGTCGTAGCCCAGAAACCCCGGCTGGCTTCTCACCTTTCTGCAATGCGGGAGAGAATCGCCGAGAAGCTCGGGGCCGACCCGGAGCAGGTGAATATCAAGGCGACGACCACCGAAGGGATGGGGTTCTGCGGGAGGGAAGAAGGCATGGAGGCTTTTGCTGTCGTGAGTTTAGTTGGGATGTAGGGAAGGAGAGAACTGTTGGGCCTGAGACTGTACAACACTGCCGCGAGAAAGAAAGAAGACTTTCGCCCCCTGCGCGACAAAGAGGTAGGGCTGTACGTGTGCGGGGTCACGGTCTATGATGTCTGCCATATCGGGCATGCCAGGTCGTCCATTGTTTTTGATGTCCTCGTGCGCTACCTCCGTGCCAGGGGCTTTCGGGTAACCTACGTCAGGAATTTCACGGACGTGGACGACAAGATCATCAAAAAGGCCAATGAGACGGGAAGATCTACCAAGCACATTGCCGAAGAGTACATCGCCGCCTTTTATGACGACATGGAAAGGCTCGGGGTGCTGAACGCGGATAAGGAGCCGAAGGCCACTGAGCACATTGACGGCATGATCGAGATGGTTTTAACATTGATCGAGAAGGGAGTCGCCTACGTAGCGGGGAACGATGTGTTCTTCTCCGTGGAGAAATTTGCCGGCTACGGTGATCTTTCAGGCCGAAAGCTGGAAGACATGCAGGCCGGAAGCCGAATTGCCGTGGATGAAAACAAGCGCCACCCCATGGATTTCGTACTCTGGAAAGAGGCGAAACCGGGTGAACCATGGTGGTCAAGTCCCTGGGGAAAGGGGCGCCCCGGATGGCACCTCGAGTGTTCCGTGATGAGCAACCATTTTCTCGGACCGACCTTTGACATCCACGGTGGAGGAAAAGACCTGCTGTTCCCCCATCATGAGAACGAACGCGCCCAGTCCGTCTCCGCGAACGGCGGACAGTTTGCACGGTACTGGGTTCACAACGGATTCGTGACGGTGGAATCCGAAAAGATGTCAAAATCCCTGGGAAACTTCGTTACCATTCGTGACGCGTTGGCACAGTATCACCCCGAGGTCTTGCGGCTTTTCCTGTTGTCGAAGCACTATCGGAGTCCCATAGATTTCTCCGGGACTACGGTAAAAGGACTCCAGACAGGGTTGGTGAGGATCTACAGGACTCTGAAGAAGCTGGAAGAATTGCTTGGACCGTTCGAAAAGGACGATGATTTCCGGAAGAGTCGGGAAGATTTCCTGTCGGAGGAGCCCCGGGAACCGTTCTTTGTTGAGTTCATCGGGGCAATGGATGATGACCTCAACACGGCGGGTGCGGTCGGCCTCCTTTTTGAAAAAGTAAGGAACCTCAACAAGAGCATGGAAGGACTGGAAGGCGACCTCGATCAGGCCGCGCGGGCGCACCTCGTCAATGAACGAAGCCATCTGTATGCAGCGGGCGATATCCTGGGCCTTTTCCGGACAGCCCCGGATGTCTTCTTCGAACAGGTTTCGGACGTGACCGGAGAGATGGACCGTACCGAAATTCAGAAGATGGTGGATGAGAGATCGGAAGCACGGGCGAAGAGAGACTGGGCCCGGGCCGACGTCATCCGCGATCGCCTGAAAGAACAGGGAATCGTCCTTGAAGATGGCCCCCAGGGAACCATCTGGAGACGGGATGTTTGACCTCAAAACCGATCTGGCCCCCTGCGGCGATCAGCCCAATGCAATTGAAACCCTGTCAGAAGGCGTCCTGAGAAAGCTCTCCCACCAGGTGCTCCTGGGCGTCACCGGTTCCGGAAAAACCTTTACCATGGCCCAGGTCATTGCCCGGGTGCAGAAGCCCACGCTGATCATCGCGCCGAACAAGACCC
>CAZEGG010000297.1:0-4601 GCA_964511755.1 uncultured Desulfobacteraceae bacterium
GAGGAGAATGGACAGTCGTACGATAGAGTCTTCGCGGTGTTTATCATGATTGATTCTCCTGCGACGCTCTATTCCACTGATTATGATATGATTCAGGAGGTCCGGGACATACTGCGGACATGTTTTGAACAATGCGCATGGTACCGGTCACGCACCATCTTGTCAATCTATTTGATTACTCGATGATTATGTTATACCTGCGCACGTAAAACCGCTCTGCATCGTACCGATTTCCGCGGTTTACCGACGGTCGGACTGCTCAATTATGAATGAATCATGAGCTATCACGATCCCTTTTACAATTTGTAAAGATATCCGACACACCACATTTCCCGCTTCCAAACAAACTACCCCTCTGTGGCATATTTTATCTGTATTTAGAGTGTATTAAGGAAACACACCGCATTTCCGGGGTTGGCACATCAGTTGCACTTTCCAAGGACAGCGCATGGGTTAAGAAAGCCCGGGCACGACGCCCGGAATGCCCTGTTCGGCCGGAGACGCTCATGAGTACCTAATGAAAGGAGAAACGACAATGGCAAGCCCAAGATCTGAAAAGACGAAGATGCTGGAAGCACTTGTGGAAGACGCAGCTTCCGGAAAAAAGGTCGATGTAGAGGTAAAACCGGCCTGGAAGGTTGTGAGCCTGGAGCGAGAAGGGCGAGCGGTTGACGCCGTTATTCTCTCCATGAGATACAGCGGCAAAGTGGATGGTAAGCCTTTCGCCATGGAAAAGGACTATTCCTTTGCTGACGATGACGCACAGTATGCTCTCGACTGTCTCCTCATCGCTAATAACAGATTGCAGATGGATTACGACCGATTAAAAACCGCAGGCATCCCTGTAAAGGAAGAGTTCTTTACCTTTGAAAATGCCTTTTTCGGGCTGCCCGGCAATGCCTCAGTGAGGACCCCTGCTCTGCGGCTGCAGAACTTCATCCATCTGGCCCGAACGGGCATATCGGTCTCCGTTGATCTGAAATCCAAACGGCAGGCAATGGTCTTGAAGCAGGAAGGCGCGGAAAGGAAGGCATTCGGTTTTGTGGGCGCGTTCGAGTTTCATACCGGAAAGGATAAGACGACTATTGAGAAAATCTACGGCATAGCTTCTGAAGACGATACCAAGAAGGCCGAGGAAGAGATCAAAGCGGTGGCGAACAGACGGCTGGAGAGAGATTGTGAGCGGCTGAAGAGCGCCGGCATCAGAGTCGAGCAATGCGCCTTCTGAAGCGAGGGAAAGAACCCATCCTTCAGGAGATCGGACCGAACCGGCAGCGGCGAGAGGTAAAGTGATGCAGCCGGCGGCAGCGCTCTTTTGAAGTTTGACAGGGGGTGGTGAACCGATGTTGCCCATGTACGGAAAGCTTCTTCTCTCGCTGCTCCTAGCCGGCACATTCTATGCCTTCAGTCACAGGGCGGGATACCTGATAAAAGTCCTCAAACTGGGAAAGGATGAAAATCGGTTCGACCGGCCCTTGGGACGGTTGAAATATGCGTTGGGACGCGTGCTCCTTCAGCGATGCGTCTTGAAGAACGTCACCAAAACGGATCGCTCCGGATTGGGACACTCGCTCATCTTTTACGGCTTCTGTCTCTTTGTCGTAAGTTATGCCTTTCACATCGCAGAGGGATTTTATTCCCGGCTGTCACCCGCACTCTTCGGTTCAGTCTTCAACAACATTTTCTCTCTATTGGTCGACATTGCCGGGATCATGGTAATCGGTGCATTGGTGTGGGCGGGATTGAGGCGGTATATAGTGAGGCCCTCAAGGTTGTCACCCGGCAAGTCCAGAGATGCGCTCGTCATTCTGCTGGCGATCTTTCTGTTGATGATTCTCCACTTTTCCCTGGAAGGATTCAAGGGACTCGCTGCGGGCGAGCCGCCAGCCCAATGGGCATTTTTTGGAAGGGCCTTTTCGAGAATCTTCACGAGCATGGGACTGGAGGGAAGCGCCCGTACCCTCTTTCCTGTTCTCTGGTTCTCGCATATCATCGTTATCCTCGGATTCGGAGTTTACATCCTCTATTCAAAACATCTTCACATCCTGGCCGCTCACCCCAATCTCTATTTCCATTCAACATTTCCGAAAGGTGCTTTGCAGCCCATCAGGAACATGGAAGAAGCGGAGACCTTCGGCGTCTCCAAAATAACCGATTTTTCCTGGAAACATCTTCTGGATCTCTACGCATGCACCGAATGCGGGCACTGCGACGCAAACTGTCCTGCTGCCGTCAGCCAGAAACCTCTCAGTCCCAAAAATATGATTTCCGTTCTGAAGCAAAACCTCTTTGCTGCGGCAAAGAACCGGTTCGAGGGAAAGGAAGGGGCCGAAAATCCCGGAGAAGGAACAACGATTCAGCAAGCGGTCACGGAGGAAGCCCTCTGGGACTGCACCAATTGCATGGCCTGCACGGAAGTCTGTCCGGTGGGTATCGAACATATCGACAAGATCGTGGACATGCGGCGGCATCAGGTGCTCATGGAGAGCAAATTCCCTTCCGAAGTGATACCCGCATTCCGCGGGATGGAGAGAAACAGCAATCCATGGAATATGGGGAGTGCCACACGGGCGGACTATGCAAAGAAACTGGGCGTAGAAATACTCTCCGAAGGAGACGGCGATGTGGATATTCTCTTCTATCTGGGATGTGCCGCGTCTTTCGACGGCCGTGCCCAGAAGGTCTTTGCGGCCATGGTCAAAATTCTTCGAGCAGCAGGTGTTCGTTTCGCCGTTCTGGGAACGGAGGAAGGATGTTGCGGAGACTCCGCCCGAAGGATCGGCAACGAATACCTCTACCAGGTGATGGCCCAGGCCAACATCGACACCTTCAAGCAGTACAGGTTCAACAGGATCTTAGTCACCTGTCCCCACGGGTACAATACCATGAAGAAGGAGTATCCGCAGTTCGGAGGAGAATTTGACGTGGTTCACCACACGGAATTTATTCTGGACCTCATCAGGAATGAAAAGATACGGCTCAACGGAGATCCCGGCATGACCATCACGTATCACGATTCCTGTTTCCTCGGCCGATACAATTCCATTTACGATGTTCCTCGACAAATACTTCAATCAATTCCCAATACCACTCTGGTGGAAATGGACAGGAACCGGAGGCTGGCCTTTTGCTGCGGGGCGGGAGGGGGAAGAATGTGGATGGAACGGGTCAGGGGACAAAGGGTCTATGCCCTTCGCACCGAACAGGCACTGGCCAAGAATCCGGATATAATTGCAACCGCCTGCCCTTTCTGCATGACCCATTTTGAAGACGGACTTGTTTTTCATGACGTCGTGGAAAAACTGAAAGTCAGGGACATCGCCGAAGTGGTGGCAGACCACCTCCTCTCCTAAACGGACCCTTCAAATCTTTGACAAGTTCATGGGCATCCCCAAGCCGTGCGCCAATGTACCCAGACAGCTTATCGCTATTCCACAAGGGCAATTTGGGTTGACACCATACAGGGCTCCGGATAAGGTCAAAGCAGTATCCGGAAATACGGTTGGAACGGCGATGAGGGATCGGATGTCAAAGATGATGCAGACGGTGGTCGTCGTCTCTTGTCGGCAGCGGGTCCGGAAATATACATTCCTGTAGATGGGCGATGAGGTACTAGAACGTGCTTGAAGACTATTATGGTGAAGAACACCATATCTTCCGGGGATCATTCAGAAAATTTGTGGCAAAAGAGATCACTCCCAATGTCGAGCAGTGGGAGCAGGATCGAGCGGTCCCGAGGGAGTTGTGGATCAAGATGGGAAACGAGGGTTTTCTCTGCCCCTGGCTCCCCGAAGAATACGGCGGGCTTGGTCTTGGATTTGAGTATTCCGTTATCATCAACGAGGAGCTCATCCGTGGAGACGGATTCGGCGTGGGAGTTCCTCTGCACAGCGATGTGGCAACGCCGTACATTTACTCCTATGGCACGCCTGAAGTCAAAGAGCGCTGGCTCAGAGGCTGCACTTCGGGTGAGATTATCACCGCTATCGGCCTGACCGAGCCGAATGCAGGCTCAGATCTTGCCGCCATAAAGACAAAGGCACGCAAACAAGGGGATACCTATGTGATCAACGGGCAGAAGACCTTCATCACAAACGGGTATTTCGCGGATCTCGTCATCGTGGCCGTCAAAACCGACCCCGGGGCGGGGTACAAAGGCGTGAGCCTCATCGTCGTGGAAAAGGACGCGCCCGGCTTTTCCAGAGGACGCAAACTGGAAAAGATGGGATATCACATGCAGGACACTGCCGAGCTTTTTTTTGAAGATGCGCGTGTTCCCGGGAGTTGTCTGTTGGGAAAGGAAGGCGCCGGCTTCAAATACATGATGGAGAAACTCCAGCAGGAGCGGCTCGAGGTTTCAATAAAGTGTCAGGTCATGGCTGAAGAATGCCTGGGCGAGGCCCTGAAATACGCCAAAGAGCGCGAGGCCTTCGGCAAGAAGATCGGAGACCATCAATATAACGCGTTCAGACTGGCCGACATGGCTACAGAGGTCCAACTGGGACGTACCTTTCTCGATTGCCTCATTTCAGACCATATCTCCGGCAAAAGAATCGATCTGAAAGCGTCCATGGCCAAATACTGGCTTGGGGAGATGGTGA
>CAZEGG010000298.1:0-4600 GCA_964511755.1 uncultured Desulfobacteraceae bacterium
CTGGCTTCCAGGATGTCAGCGCAAAGGGAGATTGTTGGTGGAGAACTCATCTAACAGAAGACCTCTTCATACGGAGCTCAGGGGAAACTATCCATCACATATCAGGGCCTGTTTCGTACTTGTCTTTGTGCTGACCTTTTTTCTCTGTTCGTCCCCTGTGATTTGTCTCGCTCAAGACTCTACGGCGGTGGTATTGCCCTTCAAAATTTATGCCCCTAAATCGCTTGAATATCTGGCGAAGGGACTCCAGGATATGTTTGTGGCGCGGATGCAAAAAAAGGGTCTCCAGGTCGCCAGTACCGGCAAGACCAACGCACAACCTCTCGCTTCTTCGTCCATGACCAGGAGTACCGCCCAGCAATTGGGAAAGGCGCTGTCTTCGCGATTCATTGTCAGCGGAAGTCTTACGCAAATCGGGAAAAAACTCAGCGTTGATGTGAGGATGTTTGACCTGGGGTCTTCCGCACCTCCCTTCTTTTTTTATGAAGTCGCGGAAAATATCGATGCCCTTCCTTCTGCCGTGGACCACGTTGTCGGCAGCATCTACAACAAGATTCTTGGGGTGCCGCAGGTGGACTCCGTGCTTGTGGAAGGCAACAAGCGGGTCGAAAAAGACGCAATTCTGGCCGTGATCCGAACGAAAAAAGGGCAACCCCTTGACTATGCCAAGCTCGACCAGGACCTTCGGGACGTCTACAAAATGGGATATTTCAAGGACGTCAGAATCGATACCGAGGAGGGCGCCAAAGGGAAGGAAATCATCTTCAAAGTCACTGAAAAACCCTCCATAGGAAAGATTTCCTTTAAGGGGAACAAGAAAATCAAGGCCGATGATCTGAAAAAAGAGTTGGGCATCAAACTGTATGCCATTCTGGACGAAAACCAGGTGAAACAGAGCGTTGAAAGGCTGAAGACTTTCTACCGTAAGAAGGGGTATTATAATGCCGAAGTAGACGAACGAACCGAGCCGCTTCCGAACAATGAAGTGTCGCTGAACTATGACATTAACGAACACAAGAAGATCTACATCTATAAGATTCAATTTGTGGGGAATAAGGCCTTTGACGGGAACGAGCTGAGGAACCTTATGCAGACAAGCACGAAGGGTTTGTTCTCATTTATCACTGATTCCGGATACCTGGATAGAAAGAAACTGGACTTTGACGCCGAGAAAATTGCAGCCTTCTACCACAATCACGGGTTTATCAATGCGCGGGTGGGCGAGCCGAAAGTGACGTATGAGAAGGGCAAGGGACTGAAGATCACCATCGAAGTGGAGGAAGGTGAACAGTACAAGGTTGGTACTGTCTCCGTAAAAGGAGATCTGATAGAATCGCCGGAGGAATTGCTTAAACATGTCCGGATTGGAAAGGAAAAGGAGTTCAACCGGGAGACTGTTCGAAAAGACATGCTCGCTTTAAGGAACGTATATGCCGACAAGGGGTATGCATACGTCGAGGTGTCTCCTTCCACGAGTCAGGATGAAAAAAACAAGAAGGTGAATATCGTTTACAGGATTTCCCGGGGACCGAAGGTTCATTTTCAGCGCATCAATATCACTGGCAATACCGTGACTCGCGACAAAGTGATTCGACGAGAACTCAAAGTGGAGGAAGGGGGATACTTCAGCGGGAAATTGCTCAGAAAAAGCATGGAGAATCTGAATCGTCTCGGATTTTTCGAGAACGTCTCTGTAGACACAAAACGAGGTGATCAGAAAGATTCCATGATCCTGGATATTAACGTGAAAGATCGGCCGAACCGCTATTTCAGCGCCGGTGTTGGATACGGTTCGGTGGATGAAACCATGGTTTCTTTTCAAATCGCCGACAATAATTTTTTCGGCTATGGACAAAACCTGACCGCTTCGGCGAGCCTCGGGGCCGTATCGAGCCAGTATGACATCGGTTTTACGGAACCGTGGTTTCTGGGAAGAAAGCTGTCGCTGAGCACGGATATCTATAAGTGGAAAAGAGATTACGACGAATATACCAACGATAGCTGGGGAGGATACGCGACCCTCGGTTTTCCGGTAGGAATCGACGATTACACGATCGGATCCGTCAAATACGGGTATGATAACGCCAACATCTCGGATGTCGCCGATACGGCCGCTCTGGCTGTGAGAGAGATGATCGGCAAGAATGTGACCAGCAGCGTCACCATAGGTTTGAGTCGGGACAGCAAGGATCGGCCATGGGATACTCACAAGGGCTCCGTCAACAGCATCAGCTTCGAATATGCGGGAGGTCCCTTCGGCGGGGATCTCTATTTTAATAAATACCAGGCGAGATCCGCCTGGTATTTTCCGCTCCCCTGGGATACAGTCTTCTTAGCTCAGGGGAGATGGGGCTACGAGGTCAAACGCTCCGGGGGAAAACTGCCGGTTTTTGAGAAATTCTTCCTCGGCGGCATTGACACGATGCGGGGATTCGATTACGCCTCCATTTCTCCGAGGGACCCTGCCACCGGAGACAAAATCGGCGGAGAAAAAATGATGGTGTACAACCTCGAATACCGGTTTCCTGTGGCAAAGGAACAAGGGGTTGTGGGCGTCGTCTTTCTTGATGCAGGAAATGTCTTTGAAAAGGACGAGGATTGGACTTTCAGCGGAATTCGCCGGTCGGTCGGCGCCGGTATCAGGTGGTATTCACCCGTCGGCCCCTTGCGGATCGAATATGGATATAACCTCGACCGGCGTGAAGATGAACCTTCGGGCAGGTGGGAATTCAGCATTGGTGGCGTATTCTGATGGGAAATCGTACGGCAGTGCCCAGCCACAAATAGGATTTGGACGCTGACGAGTTTTCGATTCAGAAATGAGGTATTTTTTGCAGGATCATGAATATCACGTTCTTACACGGAGACGTACATCAGTACGTCGCACAAGTGACCCCGCTGATTGACGATGAGATTGTGAAGAATAGCCATTTATGGCTGGAAACAAGGTAACAGGAAGAGGAGGAAGCAGCATGAAGAAATTCGGGATTATTTTTCTTTCCGTTGTGCTTTTGAGTTTGCCGGGGACCGTACTGGCTGCGGAAAGCTTTAAGGTGGGTGTTATAGACATGCAGAAATTCCAGCAGGAGTCGAAGAAGTTTCAGCAGGTTCGAGAGGACCTGAAGAAGAAATTTGAAACGCTGCAGAAAAAGCTCGACAAAGAAAAAGCGGATCTGGCAAAAATCGAGGAAGAGTTCAAGAAACAGAGCATGATGTTAAGCCTCGATGCAAAGGAAGACAAACAGAAAGAGATGGAAAGAAAACAGCGCTATTATAAATACCTCTACAACGAATATACCCAGGAGATGAAGGACGCTGAACTCGACGCGCGAAAAAAAGTGGGAAAGGATGTTGAGAAGATCGTTGGGAGCATGGGTGATAAGGGCGGATATGTCATGATTTTCGAGAGACAGGCTCCCGGGCTCATTTATTTCAATCATGCCCTTGATATCACTGAGAAAGTGGTAAAGGCATATGACGGGTCAACACGGTAGAGGCAAGAGAGCCCTGGAGATAGCGCTTGAAGAAATCGCCCGGATTATTGGCGGAACGGTCATTGGTGATAAGCAACTGAAAATCAGGGGCATCAACGCCCTTGACGCTGCAGGACCGGGTGAAATTTCTTTCCTCGCCAGTGCCCGATTTGAGGACAGGCTTCCTCTGTCAAAGGCCTCGGCAGTAATCCTCCGGGAGAGGACTTCCCTCTATGAGGGAGCCCAGATCATCGTTGAAAACCCGAAAATAGCCTACCCAAAGGTTGCCGCTCTCTTCGCGCCGGAGATCCCAAAATTCCCCGGTATCAGCAGTCAGGCTGTCTGCCATGCCGGTTGCACACTTGGGAAAGGGGTCTCGATCTATCCAAATGTATTTGTCGGGGAGGGCGCCGTTATCGGCGATGAGACGATTCTGTTTCCCGGCGTCTACATTGGAAACAGGGTCCAGATCGGCAGGAAGGGTGTTCTTTACCCCAATGTGACTGTCCTGGATGACTGCCGGATCGGAAACGGGGTTATCATTCATGCCGGTACGGTTATCGGAAGCGATGGTTTCGGTTTTGTGCAGGACGGCGGGCGTTCTACGAAAATTCCTCAGATGGGTATCGTGCAGATCGATGACGGCGTTGAGATAGGCGCAAACAACTGCATAGACCGGGCAGCATTCGGAAAGACCTGGATCCAGCGAGGCGTGAAGACTGATAACCTCGTACAGATTGCCCATAATGTGATAATCGGGGAAGACACCATTATTGTTGCACAGGCAGGTATTTCCGGGAGCGTGAAGATCGGCCGGCAGGTGATGATCGGGGGACAGGTCGGAGTTGCCGATCATCTCGAGATAGGGGAAGGAGTCATGATTGCCTCCCAATCTGGGGTCGCCAAGTCGATTCCTCCGGGAGAAATAGTTTCAGGAACTCCAACAATGCCCCATCGCCTCTGGTTAAGGGCTTCAAATCTCTTCGCGCGTCTGCCTGAGTACAACCTCAGGATCAGAGAATTGGAAAAGCGCTTGGAAAAAATGGAGACAGAGCGCGAGGAGGAGTGAGAGAGAATGGAATTACCCCTTTCTTATGAAGAAATAACACGCTTGCTCCCTCATCGCT
>CAZEGG010000299.1:0-4573 GCA_964511755.1 uncultured Desulfobacteraceae bacterium
ACTCAGCTTCTTTCCGTCGATGCGTTTGGCCAGGTGCCTGCGGCATGATCCATGTCTCCCAAACAGGTCCCGTGAAGAAATTCCACCTTGCCCGCACATTGTGGGGCCGGGGACGATACTTCACGGCCTGCTACTGGGTAGACGGCGTCATGGTGGATACGGGATGCGCCCATACAGTGGGAGAACTTCTGCGTGCGATGGATGGATTGAAGGTGGACATGATTATCAATACGCATTCACACGAGGACCACATCGCCGGAAATGCCGCGATCCAGCTTCGGGACGGGGCCTCGATTCAGGCTCACCCCCTCGCGCTCCCTGTCCTTGCAGAACCCAGAAAAATGCAGCCCTTGCGCCCATATCAAAGGGTCATGTGGGGTTATCCCCAGCCCAGCAAGGGATTACCTATCGGGGAAACGGTGGAACACAACGGCCTCCGCTTCCAGGTCATTCACACGCCCGGCCACAGTGTGGATCATATTTGCCTGTACGAAACCACCTATGGATGGCTCTTTACCGGCGACACCTTCATAGGAGGAAAAGACCGGGCCTTGAGAGCCGATTACAACGTCTGGGATATCATGGCGTCGCTCCGAAAAATAGCGGATCTCGATACCTCCGTTGCCTTCACCGGAAGCGGCAGCGTCAAAAAGGCGCCGCAAAACGAGATCAGGCAAAAGATTGAGTTCCTGGAAGAGACGGCGGCGCGGGTCTGGGACCTGCACCGCAAAGGACTTTCCCGCTCTCGAATCAGAGACGAACTTTTCGGAAAGGAGATGCTGCTGTGCTACATTACTTTGGGCCACTTCAGCGGGAAGAACCTGGTTCGCTCCTTTATCGACGATCAGCCCGATCAGCACTGAACCCCTGACCTCGTCTTCCACCCCGGCCGCAAATACCCCGAGCACCAAAGGGCTCTTTCCCATCGAGAATCATCAACGACGAAGTGATCCTGGCGCCCCCTTTTCCTGGTTCTGAAACAGGCCGCCCGCCAGGCTGTACGTGCCGCCACAACGGATCCGGAAGGGATGCATTTATCCGTTTTCCTTGCATGTATAAAAGGCATATGGTACAAGAGACCAAAGAGAAGCGCGTAGTGAGATTACCCGGAAACCCCGGACCCGAAATGGTCCGGTACTGCTCATTGGCTTGGCCTCGGGCGAAGAGGAACAAGGTGCCGGCCGGTTTCCCGGGTGAAATCGTGCCCGTTTCAGGAGACGAGGTAATCGGTTGGTCGTTCACACATCGCCAGAGCACGAAGGAAAGCTGCAAAAGGTAGCCTTTGCGAATCATGAACTGGTTCGCAGTCTCTGCGGAGAACAAAACGCCCACCTCCGTGTCCTGGAAAAGAAGCTCGACATTTCAGTTCACGTCCGCGGTAATAACCTGACTCTGGAGGGAGGCGACTGGGAAGTCGATCTCGCGAAAAAGGTTCTGATGCAGCTTTACGCGCTCATCGAGGCCCAGAGCCCTATTTATCCCAACGATGTCGATTACGCAATCAGGATCCTCAGCGGAAACCCATCCGCCAACCTGAAGACAATATTCAAAGACGAAGTTTACATTTCATCGGCCAAGAAAGTCATCACCCCGAAGACAATCAACCAGAAGATGTATATTGACAGTATAAGACAGTTTGATATTGTGTTCGGAATCGGACCCGCCGGCACGGGAAAAACGTACCTTGCCATGGCTATGGCTATTTCATCTCTTATCCATAAAGAGGTGAATCGCGTCGTGCTCGCCCGGCCCGCGGTCGAAGCAGGCGAACATCTGGGGTTCCTGCCGGGAGACCTCTATGAGAAAGTCAACCCCTACCTCAGACCGCTGTATGATGCACTGCATGACATGATGGACTTCAAGAGCGCCACACGACTTATCCAGCAGGGTGTTATCGAAGTGGCGCCCATTGCCTTCATGCGGGGAAGGACACTGAATGATTCTTTCGTGATCCTGGACGAAGCGCAGAATGCTACGTCCGAGCAGATGAAAATGTTCCTGACCAGGCTGGGCTTCAGTTCAAAATCGGTAATCACCGGCGATATCACCCAGACCGATCTGCCTAATGGGAAAATTTCCGGATTGATTGAGGCCATGCAGATTCTTGACGGCATCAAAGGAATTCAATTTATCTATTTTTCCAAAGAGGATGTCATACGCCATCAGCTTGTTCAGGAAATAATTGAAGCATATGAAAAAATGGAGAAAAAAGGACATCACTCGCGCGAATGACGGATAAAGCGATTGACGGGCTTTTGAAAAGCTACCCCAATGATACGGCAAAGAAAACATATCTCCGCCAAGAAAGGCAAGGCGCAGAAGGGAGCAAAAGTCGCTCCCTCCCGGAAACGCGGCCTCAAGCCGCAAACGAAGAAATGGATTATTCTCATCACCCTGAGTATTTTGGTTTCTCTCCTCCTCTCCCCTGACATTCTTATCAGGCCTCGCACCTACGTTCTGGGTGATGTTGCCGACCGTGATATAAAGGCCACTCGTGATTTTCTTGTGGAGAACGAGGCGCTGACTCAGGAAAAGACAATGCAGGCCGTCCGCAGCGTCCTGTCCGTGTATGACTTTGATTCGACGGGAAGCAACGTCAACGCACGGATCAGAGAGGCCTTCCAGCAGAGCAGAGAATATCTGCAAAAAGAGAGGCAGATCCCCGGACAACAGACTTCCCAGGAGACTCCTCCGAGTCTTGAAGCGTTTGAAGAGCGCTTTTTTGAAATCCTGGAAATTGATCCCGACGACGCCCTGTTCAAATCTCTCTCCAAGAACGGATTCCCTCTGTCGGTAGGGAACTCCGTGATATATCTCCTGAACAAGGTCCTTAATCGCGGTGTCGTGGGGAACAAGAAGATGCTTCTGGCTGAAAGTGGAAAAGGCATTCTCCTGCGTCACGTGCACCAGGAGAAGGAGGTCACGGTTTCTGATCTGAGTCGCTTCTATGACCTGAAAGAGGCCAAGGACTTCCTGCAGGGAGAGGAACCCTCCCTCAAGCAGTTTCTTGCTTCTCCCGCATTAATTCATACGGCCGTAAAGCTCGCCATGGCCCTGATCAAGCCCAATGTCACGTTCAATAAACGAGAAACGGAGCTTAGAAAGGACGCCGCCAGAAAATCGGTGAAGCCCGTTTACTTCAAAATCAAGAAGGGAGAAATGCTCGTCAGAGAGGGGGAGATAATCAACCCCGAACACCTCTTGAAACTGGAGGAAGAGTACAAAAGTTCGAGCTGGAAAGCTATGATAGGCCGGACGTCGGCCATGGTCCTCCTCGTGGCATTTCTCCTTTCCGCCACCTGTATTATGGGGCTCATGTCCGATGACCCCTCCCGGGAAGATGTGAAAGACACCTTGTTTTGCGCCCTGACGGTCCTGGCCATTTTTCTGGTGGCCATGTCATCCCAGCTGGTATCTGAAGAATTTGCCCGCGGATTCAGTTTCTTGACTCCCCGGGCGCTGTTCTTTGCCATCCCCGTGGCCGCGGGCGCCATGCTGATCTCCATTTTCCAGGGATTCAGGGTGGCTGTTACCTTCTCCCTGATACTGGCTGTACTGACATCCATGATCATCCACGGCGGCGTTGATTTCTTCGTCTACTATTTCATGGGAAACCTCATCGCCGCTTACGGGGTACGGAACTGCCGAGACCGAGGGACCATCGTCAAAGCGGGACTCGACGTGGGTATCGCAAATGCGGTCCTTGCCATTGCCGTGGAAGCACTCCATGGCGGCCTATACAGTGTAGAACTGGGCGTTGGCTGCTTATCGGCGTTCCTGGGCGGAATCCTGGTGGGAGTCATCACCACAGGGATTCTCCCGCTTGTAGAGATGACCTTCGGCTTTACAACGGACATCAAGCTTCTCGAGTTGGCCAGCCTTGATCAACCCCTTTTAAAGGAACTCATGATTCGAGCCCCGGGGACCTATCACCACAGTGTCATTGTCAGCAACCTGGTTGAAGCCTCTGCAGAGGCTATCAATGCGAACCCCCTTCTTGCGAAAGTGGCTGCGTACTACCATGATATCGGGAAGATGAAAAAGCCCCTCTATTTTATTGAAAATCAGGCCAACCGCGAGAACAAGCATGAAAAACTCGCACCATCCATGAGCAGCCTTATCCTCATCTCTCACGTCAAGGACGGTCTTGAGCTTGCACGGGCACATCGCCTCGGCAGAGAGATCATCGACATCATACAGGAACATCACGGGACGAGTCTTATCCGATTTTTCTACCAGAAGGCACGGGAACAGGCGGAGAAAAAGAGCACCAAAATCGCCCATGTGAAGGAGGAGGATTTCCGATACCCAGGTCCGAAACCCCAGACAAAAGAAGCAGGCCTTGTCATGCTTGCCGATGTGGTGGAAGCAGCATCAAAAACCCTCGTTGATCCCAACGTCGCCCGGGTTCAAGGAATGGTCCAGAAAATAATCAACGGGGTTTTCTCTGACGGGCAGCTGGATGAGTGTGAACTGACATTGAAGGACCTCAACGAAATCGCGAAGAGTTTCAACAAAACGCTGAGCGGCATGTTTCATCACCGGGTCGATTATCCCGAACCCGTGAGCAAAG
>CAZEGG010000300.1:0-4518 GCA_964511755.1 uncultured Desulfobacteraceae bacterium
CCGCCATCATGTCCGCCCTCCATACGGAAGAAGGCAAAAACCACATTGTCACCAGTCGCGTCGAACATCCGGCCGTCAAGGTCCTGTGCGGCCAGCTGGGCAAACATGAGTACCGGGTGACAGAGATTCCGGTAGACCGGGAAGGGCGGTTGGACATGGATCGCTACGAGGACAGCCTCACACAGGATACGGCTGTCGTGAGTCTCATGTGGGCAAATAATGAAACGGGTGCCATTTTTCCGGTGGAAGAGGCGGCACAGATGGCCAAATCGCGGGGGATTCTTTTTCACACGGATGCGGTCCAGGCGGTGGGAAAAATCCCCATTGATCTCAAGAACAGCGCAATCGATATGCTTTCCATCTCCGGGCATAAACTCCATGCACCCAAAGGTGTGGGCGTACTCTATGTGCGCAAGGGTACCAAGTATGCTCCTTTCCTTATCGGCGGACACCAGGAGCGGGGCCGCCGCGGCGGTACGGAAAATACGGCGAGTATTATCGCCCTCGGCAAGGCCTGTGAACTGGCCGCCAAGCACATGAAAGATGAAAATACGAGAGTGAAAGCCCTCAGGGACAAGCTGGAACAGGGGATCCTGGAGAAGGTGCCCAGGTGCCGCGTCAACGGAAGCGGCGCCGAACGTCTTCCCAATACGAGCAACATCAGCTTTGAGTCCGTGGAGGGAGAGGCCATCCTCCTGCTCATGGATGAATTCGGCATCTGTGCCTCGTCCGGTTCCGCCTGTACATCCGGGTCACTGCAGCCGTCCCATGTTCTTCGTGCCATGGGGGTTCCCTTCACCATGGCGCATGGGTCCATACGCTTCAGCCTGAGCATCTACAATACCGAAGCGGAAGTAGATTTTGTCGTGGAGAAGGTGCCTCCCATCATAGAGACGCTGAGGGAATTGTCTCCCTTCTGGAAGCCGGAACAAGGGATCTGTGCCACGGGAGCGTGAGAACAGAGAGGCGTAAGGTATGAATAAGGCGCAGGGCGCAGGGCTTAGGGCATAAGGGAGGATGCGGTGAGGAAAAGGCAATGGATTCTGTAGTAAAAGAAGACAACTGCCGGATAGATCTTTCAAAAACAGAGGAATATCGCGGCAAGATCCCGGGTATCGTCGAAAACCTCGTTCTTTCCTGTGAGGACGAGGAATGCTTCGATCACGTGAGTCCCGAGCCGATCTCTTCAAAAGAATCGGTTGTTGATCTCATCACAAGAGCAACGCATATCCTCTATCCGGGGTATTTCCTGCGCACGCGGGTGGACAGCATCAATCTGGGCTACTACTTCGGGCAGGAAGTTACCGCCTTCTATGAGGTGTTGGCAGAACAGATCACACTCGCCATTCGTCACGAGTGCCTGCGCCATGATCAACCGTGCACTGACTGTCTTAACAGGGGACATGAAAGCGCTGTTGCCTTCCTGGAGGATCTGCCGAAGCTCAGGAGGACCCTGGCAAGGGATGTGGTCGCAGCATACGAAGGAGACCCGGCCGCCAAGGGGTATGACGAGATCATTTTCAGTTATCCCGGCGTGTTTGCCGTGACCGTGTACCGGATTGCCCATCAACTCCATCATCAGGGTGTTCCGCTCATACCGCGCATCATGACAGAATACGCACATAGCCTGACAGGCATTGATATCCATCCCGGCGCCCATATCGGCGAACGCTTCTTTATCGACCACGGGACCGGAGTCGTCGTCGGCGAGACCACGATCATCGGTGACCGGGTGAGGGTTTACCAGGGGGTCACGCTGGGAGCCCTTTCCCTGCCGAGGGATTCCGTGGAACGTCTGCGAACGGCAAAGCGCCATCCCACCATCGAAGACGATGTGGTCATCTATTCAGGCGCCACTATCCTGGGCGGAGAAACGGTGATCGGGGCACGCTCGGTCATCGGTGGAAATGTCTGGATCACCGAATCTGTTCCGCCGGACACCAGAGTCTTCCTGAAAAAGCCCGAACTGGTCTTCAAGGGGAGGTCAGAGTAAGATTTTCCTCATGACCTCCACGTTTCCAGATGCCTGATGGCGTTTTCAAGGGTTTCGTTTCTCTTGCAGAAGCAAAAGCGAACGAGATCCCGCCCGTCACGCCGGTCCTTCCAGAAGAAAGAGGAGGGGATGGCGGCCACGCCTACATCGGTGGCGAGATATCTGCAGAAAGCCAGATCGTCCTCAAAATTGAGGGACGAAATATCAATTGAGGCATAGTAGGTGCCTTCGGGCCAGAATACCTTGAAGTCCATATCCTCGAGGGAGCGGCAAAGCCGATCCCGTTTGGAGGTGTAACTCCGGAGCAGCCCCGCATAGTAGCTGTCCTCCATGTCCATGGCAAAGGCCATGGCCTCCTGAAGTGCGGCAGGGGTGGAGAAGGTGATAAACTGGTGGCTCATCCTTACCGGCTCAGTGAGCCGCGGGCAGGCAACGGCATAGCCCACCTTCCATCCGGTCAGGGAAAAAGTCTTGGCCGTGGAAGAAATTACCACGGCCCGTTCACGGAGAGAAGGGATTTGAAGAAGCGTGGTGTGCTTGCGGCCGTCGTAGACCAAGTGCTCGTAGACCTCGTCCCCGATTGCCACGGCATTGTATTTTCGACAGAGTTCACCGATCAACTCCAGTTCGGCTCTTGTGAACACCTTCCCTGTGGGATTGAGGGGGTTGTTGATGATAATAGCCGCTGTCCGCCGGCTGAAGGCCTGCGTGAGGGTCTCTTCCGGCAGTGCGAAATCCGGGGGCTGGAGAGGGACATAGACAATCCTGGCTCCCGCCCGTACCGCAATGGGAGGATACAGGTCATAACACGGCTCCAGAAGAATGACCTCGTCTCCCGGTTCTATCAGGCCGAAAAGCGTGGCGCCGATGGCCTCGGAGGCCCCGGCCGTGACGGTGACCTCTGAGCCGGGATCTACTGCCACCCCATAGAATCGACTCATTTTTTTCGCTATTGCTTCCCGAAGGGCGGGTATCCCCATGGAAGGGCAGTACTGATTGGGCCCTCGCATGATGGCATCGGCGGCGCGCCTGCGCACCTCTTCAGGGCCTTCAAAATCCGGAAAGCCCTGTGAAAGATTGACTGCTCCCACGCGGTTGCTGAGAGCCGTCATCTCGGTGAAAATGCTGGTGCCGAAAGGCCGCAGGGCGCTGCAGACGGCGGAGTCTTTCCGGGCTTGCTCATGATTCACTGCTTGGTTTCCCTTTTGAGATCTCGTTGGCACGTTCTTAACCGCTCCGGTGAATAGAGTGAAGGAAAAAGGGTCGATGACTTGCCGGTTGGGCATATCCGGCCTGTTGAGGCGGATTGTAGCGGAAACCTCGATTTCGTGACAACAAAAAAGGGCCGACCGGTACATACTCGAATCAATTTTTGAAGGTCAAACTGTGCATTGACCGGAAGAATCTTGTTTTTATGTTGCGGAATGACTACGATCCAGCGGTCAGACCAACCACAGAGAGATGAACAATGAAAAGAGGGATACTTCTTACTATTGGAGCATACGGATTATGGGGCGTACTTCCCATTTACTGGAAGCAGTTGCAGAGCGTGCCCTCGATAGAGATCATCGGTCATCGGATTGTGTGGGCTCTCGTGTTCGCCGTTGGCGTGATTGTTTTCAAAAGGCGCTTTTCTGCGGTGCTCCGGACCATCAGTGATCCCAGGATGGTCCTCATATATGGAATCGCAGGAGGAGTGCTGGTCGTCAACTGGACCACCTATGTGTGGGGGGTAAATTCGGGATATGTGGTAGAGACGAGCCTCGGTTATTTCATCAATCCGCTCGTAAACGTGCTGCTGGGAGTCATTTTCTTCCGGGAGCATTTGCGTCGAGTACAGTGGGCGGCCATCTGCCTGGCGGCCGCAGGTGTGGGCTACCTTACCGTCCGGCATGGTTCGCTGCCGTGGATTGCACTGGTGCTTGCATTTTCGTTTGGGGCATATGGGCTCATTAAGAAAAGTGCACCCCTGGAGGCCCTCGAAGGACTGACTCTCGAGCTCTCGCTTCTGTTCGTTCCCGCGCTTCTGTATCTCTTGTACCTGGCGTCGAGAGGGGTCGGCACTTTCGGTCATGCCGGTTTGTCAAGCCTACTGCTCGCGCTGGGAGGAGTCGTCACTGCCACGCCGCTGCTCATGTTTGCCGGCGCGGCACGGAGAATTCCTCTGTCCATGCTCGGGGTATTGCAGTACATCGCGCCGACGCTCCAATTTGCCATAGGCGTATGGGTGTACGGAGAGGAATTTTCGCGGACCCGCTTGATAGGGTTCTGCTTTATCTGGGCCGCACTGGTTATTTACACCTGGGAAGGGCTCTCCGCGCGGCGGAGGAAACGCATCGGAGCCCCGGTGAGCGCAAGATCGTATCAGCCCAGCAAATGAGCTTCCTCCGGGCGAGGTATACTCTCGCACAAGCCGAAATTGTCAGGAGCCCCCACTGCTATTCAAGGAGGGAGCCTTTTGTGGAGTGACTGGTGAGCGGGCACCGTCTTTTCAGTGACTTATCAGCGTGGGATAGCTACCCCCT
>CAZEGG010000301.1:0-4495 GCA_964511755.1 uncultured Desulfobacteraceae bacterium
AAAACAACTCTGAACGTATCGTTATTATGCAGAAAACTCATATGGTTCTGGCCGAGATCTGCGCCAATCATTTTCTGGAGGCGATCAGCAAATCCATGCTCAAGCTGACCAAGGAGATCGTTGAAGCGGTGGACCCGGACCATGAAGCCCTGCATGGACCGGGAGAGCATGGACAGGTCATAAAGGCGGTCATGGGAGGCAGGGTCTCAGAGGCGGCATCGGCTATGTCCGAACACCTGGAGACATTCTGTGAAAGGCTCGTCAAGATGGAGGAAGTTTATAGGAAGAAGACCGCTTGGGGCTCCGGCCGAGAAGACTCTAAGACGGCAATGTCTGCCGGGGAGCCGGTCCGCCCCTCTGAATGAGACTCAGGAGGACAGATGGAACTGAATAAGCAGCAAGAAGTCATGTTGGAAGGCAAGCAGGGCTCCGGGGCCCGCAAGGCCATGGAGATTCTCCTTGCCTATGGAAATTGTTACGGCGCCCGTCGCATGATCCCGGTCACGAGCGTTCATATTGCAGGTAATTTCCCGGTGCTTATGGACGAGGGCATTGAATGGCTTGAAGACCTGGCGAATGATGGGACCAAAGTGGCCGTGTTCACCACAAAAAACCCTGAAATGTATGACTTTGAGCAGGCCGAGGAACTCCGCATTCCCACCATTTACCAGGTGAGACAGAAACGGATCCATGAGGCCTTGAAGGCCCTTGGGCTCACGTTGACCTATTCGTGTCATCATTATCTGGTAGGTAATGTACCGAGGTTTGGGGATCACATTGCCTGGGCTTCTTCCGGGAGTCAGGTCTTTGCCAATTCAGTGATCGGCGCGCGGTCGAACAGGGATGGGGACCACGTGGCCCTCGCCGCTGCCATCACCGGCATCATCCCGGAATGGGGGATGCACCTTGCTGAAAACAGAAAAGCAAGCATGTCCGTTGATGTGGCGCGACTGCCGCTCGAGACGTATGGCCCTGCAGAGTACAAGGCGTTGGGCTGGCACCTGGGCAAGCTTGTCGGGACCCGCATCCCTGCCGTGGTGAACCTGCCCGCGGATCTGCACATCGAAGGCATAAAAGGTCTTCTCTATACGCTGACGGTTACCGGTGCAACGGGGCTGGTCCACCTGGTCGGGATCACTCCTGAGGCCCCTACTCTGGAGGCCGCTTTTGGCACTCCCCGCCCTGCTTCACCCGAAATCGTCCCGTCACAGGGGGACGTGGACAAGGCATTCCTGGAGATATCCAGCAGCACAGAGGACAAAGTGGACATGGTCTTATTCGGCTGCCCCCAGTGCAGTATCCAGGAGGTCCAGGAGATTGCGGCTCTGCTCGAAGGGAAGAAGCTCCACCCGGACACGCAGCTCTGGATCTGCACCTCCAGGTGGGTCAAGACCCTCTGCGAAAGGATGGGCCTCCTTGAGACAGTGGAGGCTTCGGGGGCCCGCGTTTTGTGCGACATGGGTGCGGCCGATGGTCCTCATCTGTATCTGAAAGAACAGGGCGTTCGTGTGATCGCCATCAACTCTGCAAGGGGAAGCTACTATGCACATAATCTCTTCGGCATGGATACCTGGTTCGGGTCTACCGAGGACTGTATCCGGTCAGCAGTTTCGGGGAGATGGGAGGGAAGGAAATGATGAGATTGAAGGCAAAACCCGTGATGAAAGGAGTTGCCGAAGGCGAGGCGATTGTGTCCCGTATGCCCATATCCTTTACGGGGGGCATGGACCCCGACACGGGGAATATCAGAGAACCCGGCCATGATCTGGAAGGACAATGTGTCGCAGGCAAGATTCTTGTCTTTCCCACAGGGAAAGGATCCACAACGGGTTCGTGGCAATACTATGCGGCGTTTAAACGGGGGAACGCCCCCAAAGGAATTATCAATGCCAGTGCAGAGGGTGTCGTGGCGGTCAGCGCCATTATCACATGTACCCCGATGGTTCATCAGCTGGAAAGGGATCCCCTGTCATGTATCGAAACCGGGGACCATGTGAAAATCGACGCAGACAATGGAATTGTGGAAATTGAAAAGATAGAGTGATTTACCCCTGTTCGCCCCTTCCCTTTGCGTACCCCCACAATGCGGCCAAAGCCGAAGCCGCGGACTCGGGAGCGTTGAACACCGGCGTGTATGGACCGCAGAGAGAAGCAACGTCACGGACAAATTCCGGATGCCCTACCACCACCGCCAGCAGCGGCTTGTCCGGAAATCGGCTCCGAAGGCTTTCCATGTCTCCAAACCAGTCTTTCAGGGTGAACCCCATGGTCTTTACGTTTTTCACTACCGCATACGGGATTACCATAATGGAGAGGACCATATCGACCCTTTCGTCAGCCAGAAGCAGGGGGAGCGCCCTGCTGAACGTCCCTGAAGGTCCCACATCCAGCGGGTTCCGGACGTTCATCCAGTCCGGCGCCATTCCCCGGACATGATCTGCGGTTGATTGGGAGAGGTTGGGGACCCTCAGATCCGCTGAAACGGCCACGTCGGTCGCGAGGGCCCCGAGGCTTCCGCTCGTGGTAATAATACCGAGGCGGTTGCCCTTGGGCAAAGGCTGGGTTGCAAATACGCGTGCGAGATCAATCAGGTGAGGAAGGCTTTGGGCGCGAATCGCCTGCGTCTGGGAGAAGACCGCGTTGTAGATGCCGTCTTCTCCTGACATGCTCCCCGTATGGGAAGCGGTCGCCTGCTTGCCTGCGCCGGTCCTCCCGCTCTTCAATATCAACACGGGCTTCTGGGGGGTTACCTGCTTGAGTGTCTTTACCAGGCCCCGTCCATCTGCCGCACCTTCGAGGTAGAGCATGACGACCTTTGTGGTCGGATCGCTGCCCAGATAGGCCAGCGAGTCGTTTTCATCCACATCGGCACGGTTGCCCAGTGTGATTGCCTTTGAAATGAAAAGCCCGCAGCGGGGCAGATGATCCAGCAGAATGTTTCCAAAGACACCGCTCTGGGCAATAATCGAGACCGGCCCGGGTGTCATTGATTCTTCGAGCAATTCAACAGACGCGAAACGATTGAGCGTATTTACGACACCCACGCAATTCGGGCCTATGACCCGCATTCCGTATCCCTCGGCAATGGTCCCTATTTCCTCCTGAAGGGCCCTGCCCTTCTCGCCCGTCTCGGCAAAGCCCGCACTTTCAACGATTACGTTCTTGATCCCGCACTCCCCGGTCTCCTTCAGCACCCCCGGAACAGCCTCGGCAGGTACGATGACAATGGCCAGATCAACCGGCGCCGGGATGTCCTTGAGGGTCTTGAAGACTTTCATGCCATGAAGTTCCCCTCCGGCGGGATTGACGAGGTACAATCGATTCGCCCAGCCCTGAGCCTGGAGAAAAAGAGGTATGCCGTAACCGAAACCGGGCGACCTCCGGGCCCCTACCAAAGCTACTCCTTCCGGTTCAAAGAAACTGTGAAGGCTCTCGACTCCCACGAAATTCACTCCTTGAAATGTGTTGTTGCTCCACGCTGAAATTGTATTACGAGAATCATTGCGCGCACAGACTAGTACGAATAGAGGCCGAAGGGAAGGGGAAATTGATAAAGACATCGACAACGCAGGCGACGGGGTATTGATCCCTGCTAAGAGGAAAAGTCAATTCATCAAGGGGTTTCCAGGTGACAACAGCTTTACGACATTTGAAAAAAGGGCCTCTTGTCGTCTATTGCCGGGCCGGATGACACGGTGCGGCATGCTTTAGCCACCATTCCTGCAATTCTCACAGGGAAAAAGCCATAGGGGTAACCCTACATCTGAGTCAGAAAATACAGTATAGATGCCGTCTCCGGGATTCGCACCGGGGCCGCTTTCTGGAGCAGGTCAGGTCGTTTTCTTGCACGTAGTGCAGGTATTTCAGAATACGTTTGCGATACTCGGTTCCGTACTTCCCATCGAGGTCATAGGTCGCTATGGAGGCGTATTGAGGGCATCCGCAACATCTTCAACCCTTCGACCGAACATGTACGCGACCGGATCGAGCTTGCGAAGACTCTTTCTAAGAACCGCACAAATTACTTTCCACCCAATGTATCGAGTTGAGTTTGGGCGTCGAATTGATAATCGGCCGGATCACTTATCACTGAAACATCAGGCACTCCCACCGGAGCCTCATCTTTCAACGATATGCACAAATCGAAGGCCCGGCTTACCTTGTCTTCATCTCCTTCTATAGCCAGGTGTACCGACCCTTCAGAACCAGCCACTCCGCCGGCTCCTATCTGGTAGGCTTTCACACCAAACAGAATAGCAAGTGCCTCTATCTCTGTTATGGCCTTGGCTTCCACCAGAGGCACAATCTTGACGGGCATTCCCGTGGATTTGTCAAAATGATATACCCCGCTGTGCCGGGCAGCAGTCATCACGCAAGGCACCATCTTCTCCAAGCTCACAGGAACGATGTATTCACCTCCTCTTGTCGTAAGGTAAGGCCAGGTCGCGCCCATGGTGCCGCACTTTAGTGAAGAGGCATACGTACCGGTCAGGCC
>CAZEGG010000302.1:0-4473 GCA_964511755.1 uncultured Desulfobacteraceae bacterium
TTCGATGGCGATATTGTCTCTCCTGAATCCGTGGATATGCATCTCCGGCCCTTCCATACCGAGCTGCCGGATGATATCCATCTGGACCCTTGGAGTGGCCGTCGCGGTCATGGCGATCACCGGTGCGGGGCGAAAAATGGGCAGTCTTTTGCCCAGCAGCCGGTAGTCCGGTCTGAAATCATGCCCCCAGTGGGATATGCAGTGGGCCTCATCTATCGCCACAAGGGCAGGCTTGCGCCTGGAAAGCATTTCGGGAAAACCGGGTACTGCAAGTCTTTCGGGAGCAACGAAGAGAAAGTCCAGTCTTCCCGCGAGATACGCTTTGCAGACATCACGTGACTGAAGGCGCGGGCGGCCGGAATGAATCCGCTCTGCAGCAAATCCCCGATCCCTGAGGCCGGCGGCCTGATCCTCCATCAGGGCGATCAAGGGGCTTACCACAAGGGTGGTTCCCCCCCGGGCGATTCCGGGAAGCTGGTAGCACAGCGATTTGCCCGATCCCGTGGGCATGACGAGGAGGAGGTCTCTGCCTCTCGTGACCGATTCACATACTACCTGCTGATAGGGCCGGAAGGACTCGAAATGAAATACATCCCGCAGAATACCTTGGAGAGTCGCGGAAACGGCTGCGTTCCTTTTTCCCTTTTCCGATACTTCGGCAAGTCTTCGGCCGGTCGCATTTGGTCTTGGATTTTTCAGAAGGGAGTTATCCATCTCTCCCGCCTGTTCCAATTCGGGGACAGGCGGGAAATAATCGTCATCCGAATGGGGAGGCGGTGCATCATCACCGGGCAGGTCTCCCGATGCTCCTGGCTTTACAGAATCGCTCATTTCGCTCCAATGCTTGTGTAGTGCAAGGCCTTGCCCCTGTTATGCTGCTATTCCTCCCGTTTCTTTTCCTTGTCCCGCTTTTCCTGCCTCTTCTCCTTTAATGACTTGCTCTTCTTTTTCTTGGCATCTTTCCTGGTATCTCTCGACTTAGCCATGACTATTCTCCTTCTGGATCGGAAATCGAACCCGCTGCGAACACAGGCGGCTTCGAAACGGTCCCCAGCCGGTCATCATCGCAACCCCGCCCTGAGCAAGGCCGCAAGATATTATACCCCAAAATCAGATTGCTTCAAAGCCTCCGCGGGCAGCGAAACGATCAGTCCTCCTCTCTAGCCTGCGAGCGTGCATCCCATCTGGTATGCCTCTTCCATGAGCGTGCCGTTCTTCCTGATCTCACCAGGATCTCCGGCACTGCCGTAAACCATGCCTGCGATTTCGGCCTCGAGGTAGCTGCACATGTCACCGAAAGAGCGGAGTGCATTGACCGCTCCGGAAGAGAACGGATCCGCGTCGGCATAGGAAAGAAGGAAGGCAAATCGCTTTCCTTTGAAGATATTTCTCTCTCCAACACCCACGGCATAACACCGATCGATAAAAGTTTTTGTCTGGGCGGAGATATTGAACCAGTATATCGGACTGGCGAGAACGATGACATCGGCTTCTTTGAGTTGCGGGTACAAGGTCTGCATATCGTCCTTGACGGCGCATCCGGGAGAGCCGTCTTCCTGACACTTCATGCACGCCTGGCACGGCCTGATATTCATGCCGTTGAGATAATAGGCCTCCACCGATGCACCCTCGGATAGGGCTCCTTTGGACACCTGTTCCGCAAGGGTGCAGCTGTTGCCCTTTTTCCTCGGACTTCCGAGCAAAACAACGATACGTTTTCCCATAAATTGTCTCTCACACCTCCTGGTTTTCGATTATTCCGGACCAAACAGGATCTCCGGACGGGTTCGGGGCGATCTCACACATTTTCCTTAGCATGTTTCCCTCCGTCTGGCCATAGAAACCTTGCCGGGTGAAGCCGAAGTCCATTCCAATGAGGAATATCCGGTGACGCAAACGAGCGCCCGAAAAGGCAGGAATCCGGAGATTTTGAAAAAATTGCAGAAAAATGACTTGACATTCATTCGGGGCGTTGTTATTTAATGACCGACCAGTCGGTTTTGAAAACTATAAACCCTTTTGACCAGGAACGGCTGAACAGTCCCGGTCAGCAGGTTGACGCTGACGCCTCCCCTGACAGGCGCGAAACGGGAAAAATGGCCGTTCATGGATGGAAGCTGAATATGGCGCGCAAGCCCGATCCAGGCAAAAAGAGACAAATCGTCGAGGCGGCCTTCCGGGTGTTTGCCGGAAAAGGATACGCAGCAGCCCGGATCATCGACGTGGCGGAAACCGCCGGGGTGGGGAAGGGAACCATCTATGAGTATTTTCGCAGCAAAGAGGACCTGTTTTTTGCGGTCTTCGAAGAGATGATGACGGACACGAACAGCCGGATAAGTGTCACCATAGCCGCCGTCAGCGGTTCGGCGGCCGATCGTTTGAGAGCAGTGGCCGATGCGGTTGTCACGGCATGGCTTCCCAAGCTGGATAGCTATGCCCTGGTCATGGAATTCTGGTCCGCCGCCACCGTCTCTCCCCTGCGCAGGCGATTCAAGGAATCCTTTCAGGAGGCTTACAATGAGTTTCGCCGGGTGATCGCTGCCTTGCTTCGGGAGGGCATGACCAGCGGTGAATTCGCAGCAGACATCGACGTGCACAAGACGGCCTCGGCCCTCATCGGCACGTGGGATTCGCTGCTGTTGCAGGCCTGGCTCGATCCGGGATTCGACCCCCTGGGCGCCTCCAGGGCCTTTGTGGAGGTACTGTTCAACGGACTTCGCAGCAAGGAGATCAAGGAACCATCATGAGACACTTCGCTTGCATCGCCGCAGTGACACTGCTCGTTTTGAGCGGATTTCCCCTGGCCGTACGGGCCCAGGACGGCAGTGCCATCATCAAGGCGGCTTTCGATCACTACCGCGGAAAGGCATCGGAAGCCACGGTGGAAATGACTATTCACCGCCCCACTTGGGAACGTACCATGCAAATGGACGCCTGGACCAAGGGGACCAGCGAGAGCCTGATCCGCATCACTGGACCGGCCAAGGATGCGGGTAACGGCACGTTGAAGAAGGGCCCTGAGATGTGGATTTACAATCCCAAGGTCAATCGCGTGATCAAGCTGCCGCCTTCCATGATGACCCAGTCCTGGATGGGGTCCGATTTTTCCAACAACGACCTTGCCAAATCGGACAGTATTCTCAATGACTACACCCATACCATCACCGGAGAGGAGACCAGCGAGGGACACACGGTGTATGTGATCAAGTCCATGCCCAAGCCCCAAGCGCCGGTAGTCTGGGGCATGCAGGTGCTCAAGATCCGGGACGACCACGTGCTCCTCTCAGAGGAATTTTTTGACGAAGATCTCAAACCCGTGAAACTCATGACCGTGGACGAAATCCAGATGATCAGCGGCCGCATGTTTCCCAGAATCTGGAAAATGCAGGAGCACGGCGTCAAGAATCAATACACCCTGTTGCGCTATCGCCGGCTGCGTTTTCTGGATGACCTGCCCGATCGCCTCTTCACCCTTCAGGAACTCAGGACTCCGCGGCGGAGGTGATCCCGTGAACATCGATCTGAAAATGGCCTGGCGCAATATCTGGCGCAATCCGCGCCGAACCCTTCTGACCGTCCTGGCCATATCCTTCGCCTGCGTGCTGCTGGTCTTCATGCTCTCGTTCCAATTCGGCAGCTACGCTACAATGATCAACTCATCCGTCAGAATCCATACCGGCCACCTGCAGATACAGGCCCGGGGTTACCATCAAGACCCGAAAATGCGACTGGTCGTCCAGGACCCTGGGGCCGTGGGCAGCATGCTGGACCGAATCTCCGGGGTCGAGGCTTACACCTTTCGCGCCAATGCCTTTGCCCTGGTCTCCTCGGCCGAGCGCACGTACGGTGTCTTGATCACGGGGATCGATCCGAACCGGGAGGCCCGGGTCTCGACCCTGGCCCACACCATCCAGCAGGGCCGGTACTTGTCCGACCAACCGGCCAGGGACGGCATGCCTCATGCTCTGATCGGCCGGTTGCTGGCCCGCAATCTCAAGGTAACGGTGGGTGATGAACTTACCGTTCTGGGTCAGGGACGTGACGGATCGGTGGCGGCCACGGTTCTGAAGATCAGTGGGATCTTTGCCTCCGGGCAGGATGCAATGGACCGCAGCACCCTTCAGATGCCGCTCAAGGCATTTCAATCCGTTTTCAGCATGGCCGGAGCGGTCCATGAAGTAGTGATCATGGGCAAAGACCTGGCGGACGTGCCGGCCGTCAAAACGGCCATCGCCCGAAAGCTGCCCGGCATCGCCAACGATCCGCCCCTGGTCGTGCTCGACTGGACGCAGCTGATGCCCGGCCTCCCGCAGGCCATCCATATGGACCTGATCAGCGGTGCCGTCTTCTACCTGATCCTGATCATGGTCGTCGCCTTCAGCATCCTGAACACGTTTTTGATGAGTATTCTCGAACGGACGCATGAATTCGGGATCATGATGGCCATGGGGGCCAAACCGGGACGCCTGACCC
>CAZEGG010000303.1:0-4447 GCA_964511755.1 uncultured Desulfobacteraceae bacterium
AAAAACCATTTGTAACTAATGGATAATTAATCACATTTTTTCTCATTCCCGGAAAAGCACCTTCCGGCATAACCCTTGCTGAAGAAGGCTATAGATCTCAAATGAAGAATTTCCGGAGGAACATATGACCCAGACCATGAACGTCGCGATGCTGAGCGAGTACGGCCCAGCTCAAAAAGAATTCTTTCACACCCCTGCTGAATATCTGATTGAAAAGAAGATCATCTCTCAGCATGAATTGAAGCTTGCCCGCGCTGCGGCCCATCAGGGAAAAGGCTCGGTGGAATCGGTGCTGCTGAAGGAGATGAAAATCAACAAGGAAGGCATGGGGAGGTCAATCGCTGAGTACTATTACGCTGAATACATCCCGTTTAGCAGTCATTATCCTGCTCCGGGAGATCTCCTCGCAAAGCTGAACCCCAACTATCTCAGGAAAAATCTCTGGGTACCTCTCCGTAAAGAAAACGGCACGCTCACGGTGCTCATCGACAATCCCCGCTCCTTTTCCAGGATACAGGACATAAAATCCCTGATCCCCGCGAAAAAGTATATCTTTGCCGTTGGACTCGAAGAAGATATCACCAACTTTATCGACTCCTTTTACGGAATATTCCATGACGGAGAAAAAGCCTCTATCACCGACCTTCTCGGAAAACTCGAAACACCGGACCAGGATGAATCCGAACACAGTTCCCTCTCGGTCTACCCGGAAAACAACATCATCATATCACTCGTAAACAAGATCATCGTTGACGCTCATGCACGGGGGTGCTCCGATATCCATGTGGAGCCCTATCCCGGCAACGCCGGCGTGGACATACGGGTCCGGGTCGACGGCCACTGTCACAAATACATCACGATTCCTTATAATTACAAAAGGGCCCTGATCTCCCGCATAAAAATCATGGCGGACATGGATATCTCCGAGCGGAGGAAGCCGCAGGACGGCAAGATAAAATTCAAGAAATTCTATCCACTGGACATCGAACTTCGGGTGGCCACTATGCCCACGGCGGGCGGGCAGGAAGATGTTGTGATGCGCATCCTCTCGGCCGGCGAGCCTATACCGCTCAATACCATGGGAATGCGGGAGAGGGATTATGACCTCCTGCTTCGTATGAGCCGGAAACCATACGGGATGCTCCTCGTGGTGGGTCCCACGGGAAGCGGAAAAACCACGACGCTGCATTCCGTGCTGAGCACGATCAACAAGTCCAACACCAAGATATGGACGGCTGAAGACCCGGTGGAGATCACCCAGAGAGGACTAAGGCAGGTGCAGGTCCAGCCGAAAATCGGATTTGATTTCGCCGCGGCCATGAGATCGCTTCTGCGCGCCGATCCGGACGTGATCATGGTGGGAGAAATGCGCGATCGGGAAACCGCAGCCATCGCCTGTGAAGCGTCCCTCACGGGCCACCTGGTCATGAGTACCCTCCACACCAACAGCGCTCCGGAAACCATTACCAGGCTGCTGGATATGGACATGGACGCGTTCAACCTCGCGGACGCGATCCTGGGGATCCTGGCTCAACGTCTCGTGAGGACCCTTTGCCCGCACTGCAAAGAAGCCTACCACCCCTCGCGGGATGAATACAATGCGCTGGCCAGGAGTTACGGCCCCGGATTCGAGTCCCTCGCGATCCCGTACCGGCGGGATTTGAGGCTCTATAGGGCCAAGGGCTGCTCGCGTTGCCACAATACCGGCTACAAGGGACGGACGGGCATCATGGAATTCCTCGAGCCCACCCCGCAAATCAAAAGCCTCATCCTGAACGATCCGAATGTGGAAAAACTCAGGGATCAGGCGATCAAGGACGGGATGACCACGCTGATGCAGGACGGCATACGAAAGGTCTTTCTTGGCCTGACCGATATCAACCAGGTCCGGAGGGTGTGTCTTTGATCAAGGCTTGAGGCATAGGGCGCAGGGCTCAGGGTGTAAGGTAGCGCGCTCTAGGCCTTGGCGCCTACGCCTTACGCCCTGCGCCTTACACCCGACACCTACGGTCTTCGCGCCGGGAGGCGTTCCTATCCGGAATTCCCGAACGCCCATTCACAGCTTCACTATGCCGCGTCTGTATTCCATGAAAAAGCGGTAGAACGCGACCACCACCAGGGAGTGGGTGATCACCCCTTCGTGGATCAACCCGGGGATCTCTTCAAGAGGCTTCAGCAGGATCTCGATGTCTTCGCCCCCGTCCTGGTCCTGTTCTCCGACCTTCATCGCATTCTTGGCAAAAAAGGTGAAACACTTGTTATTCTGTATGGCCGGGTTCGGATACACGAACCCAAGGGAGATCATATCTTCGGCGCCGTAGCCTGTTTCTTCCGAGAGCTCGCGCCAAGCAGCGTCCTGGGGCGTGTCCCCGTCATCTATAAGGCCGCCGGGAATCTCCAGTGTCACGTCCCGGATGCCGTGCCGGTACTGCCTCACCATGACGACCTGGTCGTCCTCCGTCACCGGGATCACGTTGACCCATGGATTGGATTCCAGCACGTAAAAATTATAGTCTTTTCCCGTCCTGGGGGAAACGGCCCGCTCTGTCCGCAGGCCGAACACCCTGTTGGATCTGTCGGTATTCGTTGAAATAATTTTCCAGGGCTTTGGCGCCATCACGTCTCTCCTTCCTGATTATTTTATTCAACCTCGCAGATCCGCCCTTGTCAACAACTGAATTCTTTCCTCACCACAGAGCCACAGAGAACACAGAGCATCTTTTTCGTTTGTCCTGAGTATTCTTGGGACAACCAAAAAAACGAATCATCTCCGTGGCCTCTGTGGCTCTGTGGTGAATAAAGAAAGTAATGATATCGGAAATTCCTATTTCGATTACTCGTTTCATGGGCATTTCCCGTTTGACATTGGCTGCTCTGAACCCCATTATAAAGTGTTACGACAATAACTTACCATCCAGGGGAGGAAGCAATGGAAAAAACCATCGACGCACGGGGAAAGGCGTGTCCTCAGCCCGTCCTGATGACAAAGGATGCCATTGAGACAATGGACGAAGGCATTCTCACGGTCCTCATCGACAGCGAGGTGTCCAGGGACAATGTCCTCCGCTTTGCCGCAAGCCAGAGATGCACGACGGAAGTTGAAGCGACCGGCGGAGACTTTTCCATCAAGGTAATCAAGGGAAACCCGGAAGCAAAGGGAGCAGAAAAAGAAGCCGTTCCTGAGGCCCGGAAGACTTCCAACATTGTCGTCTTCATCAATGCCAGCACCATGGGAAAGGGAAACGATGACCTCGGCTCCATCCTGATGCGGGCCTTTATCAAGACCCTGAAGGATGTCGAGCCCCGGCCGGCCAGGATCATTTTTGTGAATTCCGGGGTATTCCTCACGACCGAGGGCTCCGAAGTTATCCCGGACCTCCAGGAATTCGAAAAGATGGGTATTGAGATCCTCTCGTGCGGGACGTGTCTCGACTTTTTTCACCGCAAAGAGTCGCTGAAGGTCGGAATTATCTCAAATATGTACGATATTGCTTCCTCCCTCATACAGGCGGACAGGGTTGTCAAGCCGTGACGCCTTCTTCCCGAAAAGAGCATTGAAGAACCTTATGAATGCAGGCCGGACAATCTATCTCGACCACGCCGCCACTTCATTTCCCAAGCCGGAGGCCGTGAAGCGCGCGGTGGGGGATTACTTTGACCAATACAGCGCCAATCCCGGGCGCTCAGCGCATTCCCTTTCTCTTGAGGCGAGCCGTTTTCTGTTCGAAGCCAGGGAAACGATTGCTGCCTTTTTCCATGTGGATGATTCACGGAAAGTCATCTTCACCCGCAATGTCACCGAGTCCCTGAACCTTGCCATTTATGGTATGGTACGGAAAGGGGACCGGATCGTGACCACATCCATGGAGCATAACTCCGTTATGCGCCCGTTGCGCGACCTGGAGGCGCGGGGAATTATTCAGCTGACGGTCGTGCCTTCTTCCCCCGAAGGGTACGCCGACATCGAGGGAATCGGCCGGACCATGGGTTCGGGACCCGTAAAGCTCCTGGTGGTCAATCACGCTTCCAACGTGACCGGTACCATCGTGGACATCGAACAAATCGCAGGGCTGAAAGGTTCCGCGTTTCTGCTGGTCGATGCTGCCCAGACCGCGGGCTGCATTCCCATCGATCTGAGCGCCCTGGACGTGGATCTCTTTGCATTCACCGGGCACAAGGCGCTCCAGGGCCCCCAAGGCACGGGCGGGTTGATCATGAAGACCGGAAAAGAGCCCCTTCTCCCCTTGATGCGGGGGGGCACGGGAAGCCATTCCGAATTTGAGCGGCAGCCGGACTTTCTCCCGGACAAGTACGAGAGCGGAACCCCGAACGGATGCGGCATCGCCGGCCTGGCCGCCGGGGTGAGCACGGTGATGAAAGAGGGTGTTCCCGCCATCCGGCAGCACGAAATGCAATTGACGGGAAGGCTCCTCGAAGGGCTCGGCGG
>CAZEGG010000304.1:0-4411 GCA_964511755.1 uncultured Desulfobacteraceae bacterium
TGAGGACTTTCAAAGATGAAGATCTCGTGACGTTGAGCGATGCGCTTGATGTCGCGGAAGACAGGACAAGTAATTTTTTCAAATTTTCCCATAACGTGTGGAAAAAAAGCCAGTATGATGTCAGAACCATGAGATCGCTCGCTCCCGGTGAGGTGAGCAATTTTGCTCTCGCGGTGCTGAGAAAGGGTACACGGAAAGGAGAGCCGGACTGGAGGAGCAAGGAGAGAAGTTTTTATTCTATCTGCTTGCAGGACCACCAGATCCTGAAGGCCGTTCGGCGTGACAAAGAACTGGCGCTGCTGCCTTTTCTCACCTACATATTTACACATGAACTTGTGCATATCGTCCGGTTTGGCAGGTTTCTTCAGAGATATGAAATTTCCGGAGTGAACAGGGAAAAAGAAGAGCAAATTGTGCATGCAATCACCTTTGAGATACTGAAGAGTCTGTCGCTCCGGAAAATGGGCTACGTCCTGGACGCGTATCAGGGTCACAGGATGTGTGAAATCAGCTTTTCTTGAAATTTAGGTGTGTACGGAGGAGGTTTTAAAAGAATGCCGATTTACGAGTATCAGTGTGTGAAATGTGGACACGTAACAGAGGCATTGCAGAAATTTTCCGATCCTCCCCTGAGAGCGTGTGAACTGTGCCACGGAAGGGTGAAGAGACTCATTTCCCAGAGCACGTTTCATCTCAAAGGGACGGGATGGTATGTAACAGACTACGCGTCAAAATCGGGGAGCAGTCAAACACCCTCCAAGAGTTCGGAAAAGAAGACAGGGGAAAGTGCTGCGAAAAAGAGTGATGCTTCCGAAAAGGCCAAGAGCCCGGAAAAGAAAAAAACCTCAGATACATGAATTAGCTGTTTCCTGTTGACGGGAGAGTATTCTGCATTATGAAAAGCTGGGATACCGGACGGGTTCACAATAAGCTTATAAACCAGTTGGAGCGACAGGAAAGACGCCACGCCTTCCACAGGGACAGGTTTTTCAGGTTCAAGCTGGCCGAAATTCATAATCGTCTGACCCAGGCCCTCCTGATGAAAAAGATCGTGGAATCAAACGATCCAACCGGTATGTCTGCCTGCCTTTTGAGAGGTCTGAAAAAGGCGCTCAACACGACCGAATTCGACTTCAAGTATTTCATCGCTCCCATCCGTGATTTGGTGCCCCGCCCCAATCCCTATTC
Organism: uncultured Desulfobacteraceae bacterium; assembly: GCA_964511755.1. GTDB lineage: Bacteria > Desulfobacterota > DSM-4660 > Desulfatiglandales > Desulfatiglandaceae > B46-G9. The sequence continues at coordinate 1,189 of CAZEGG010000304.1, forward strand.
CCTTTATATAACACAATATATCATGGAAGTCCTGATCGATGACGCGAGTGTCATAGATGTCTACGGAACCGACAAAGATATTTACAGTGTGGTGAATGAGGTCATCAGCCAGATCAATATCAAGTTCCAGAGGGCCGAGGAAGATATTGAAGCGCGATTGGCGCGAAACAAATCGCTCAGGCCGGGTTCCCGGGAATATGATATTGCCATGGATCAGCTCATAAAACAGACCTTCGGCGAACCGGAAAAAGGCACCCCGCAGTCCTCGTAGTTGCATACGGCATTCTGAGAGAGCCTTGGTTCCGGCTCTTCAAGTGGAAATGTATTCATAGGCAGGGAGGATGCATGTCTGAGAGAATAGCTTACCTGTTCCCCGGCCAAGCGTCGCAGTATATCGGTATGGGGCGTGATTTTGTGGAGTCCTTTCCGACCGCGAAAGAGATCTTTCAGCAGGTAGACGACCTGTGCGGGCGGTCTATTTCCCGGCTTTGTTTCGAAGGGCCGATGGAAGAATTGACGCTCACGGAGAATCTGCAGCCCGCCATCACCGCGGTGAACCTTGCCTGTCTGAGCGCTTTGAACTCATCCGGCGTTCAGCCTCACGTGTCCGCCGGACACAGCCTCGGAGAATACGCGGCGCTCGTGTCCGCGGGAGTCGTCGGTACCTCCGATGCCCTTCGAATGGTGGAAAGGAGGGGTCACCTCATGCACCGGGAGTCCCTGACCCATCCGGGTACCATGGCAGCGGTCATCGGCCTTCCCTTGGAGACTGTCGAGCGCGTTGTGGAAGAATCCCGAGGGGACGACATCCTTTCGGTCGCAAATCACAACACCGCAGATCAGATCGTGATCACGGGTCAGCAAGAGGCGGTTTCACGGGCCGTCCAGGGGGCAAAAAGGCAGGGGGCCAAAGCAATCCCGTTAAAGGTGAGTGGCGCATGGCATTGCCTTCTCATGGAGGGGGCGGTTGGAGAATTCAGGAAATTCATCGAACAGATTCCCTTTTCTTCTCCCACATCCGGAATGCTCTTTAATGCAACCGGAGGTCCCGTGACAGAGCCGGAGAGCATCAAAGAGCTGATGGCGAGGCAGTTGGTCAGTCCCGTAAAATGGTACGATATTGTCCAGACAATGGCTTCGGAAGGCGTCCGAACCTTTGTGGAGGTGGGTCCCAAAAAGGTCCTCACCGGCCTGGTTCGGAAGATAGTTTCCCCCGATGAAGGGGCGCGGCTTTTTCAGGTGGAAGACACCAAGAGTCTGAATGAGTTTCTTGCCAGAGACGAATGATCAGTATCCTGTCTCGTGTGAACTTGATTCAATTTTCGAACGTTAAAGCTCGCGAGAATTTGCTGGAGTGTATTTTTTCCCCTGCCAGGTGTTCCGCTCTTCCAGTCTCTGCCGGATCAGAGAGAGGTTCTTGGTCTTTTCCGCTGCCCACGCAGGCGCAAGGAGGTCTGCCTTGCCGGGGTCACCGGTCAGCCTTTGAACCACCATCTGAGGCGGCAGAAGTTCCAGGAAATCTACTGCCAGGTCCGCGTATTCATCTCTTTCCAGACAGCGAAATGTCCCCCGTTCATACTGCCGTGCCAGCGGCGTTGTCCTGGTGACATAGAGGAGGTGGATCTTGACTCCCTGGATGGGAAGATGAGCCAGAAAACGGGCCGTTTTGAGCATCATTTCCCGGTCCTCTCCCGGGAGTCCGAGGATGATGTGCGCACAGACATTCAAACTCCATTCCCGCGCCTGCAGCACAGCCTTGTGAAAACAGTCAACATCGTGCCCCCGGTTTATTCGGGCAAGTGTCGCGTCATGGGCTGATTGGAGGCCGTATTCGAGCCAGACCAGCACCTTTTCCCGGTAGGAGCTGAGGAGACGCAGGATATCTCTATCGACACAATCGGGTCGGGTAGCCACGGAAAGACCCACAACATCCGGAAAAGCGATTGCCTGGTCGTAGAGAGCCCGCAGGTGCGGCACAGAAGCATAGGTATTGGTGAACGATTGAAAATAGGCGATAAATTTCTTCGCCTTGTACCTTTTTTGGATCCGAATTCGGCTGTTTTCAATCTGCTCCCGGACAGAGGATCCTTTCCTCAGGAAGGCGCCGGTGCCCGACCCCAGGCGATCGCAGAAAACACAGCCTTCTCTTGACAGGGTCCCATCCCGGTTGGGACAGCTCAACCCCGCATCCAACGAGATTTTCTGCACCCGCTCCCCAAAGAGCTTTCGGAGGTAGGTATTGTAGTCGCAATACTGCTTCACGACAAAAGGATACGGGAACGGGAGGCAAAATGTCAATCGTGTTCGGTAGAGAGGGTTTGCCTTGCATAGCACCGCGGAAATCTGCTAAGTTCTTGCATCTATTCTACGGCTCGGAAAGGAGAAGAGATGACTATGGCAAGGAGCGCCAAATTGACGGTGGACGGGACGACGTATGAACTCCCCCTTGTGCAGGGAACGGAGGGAGAGCAGGGAATAGACATCTCTGAGTTACGCAGCAAAACGGGGCTCATAACGCTTGATCCGGGCTTCGCGAATACCGGGAGCTGTGAAAGCAGCATTACCTACATGGATGGGGAGAAAGGCGTTCTCCGGTATCGAGGCATCCCGGTTGAGCAGTTGGCCAGAAAATCCACCTTTGTGGAGACATCCTACCTCCTCATAAATGGGGAACTGCCCACAAGAGATGAACTGACCTGGTTTTCGATCATGCTCAATGATCACTCTTTGGTGCACGAGGACATGCGCACCTTTTTCGAATATTTTCCAAGAGGTGCACATCCCATGGGAATTCTCTCCTCTATGGTCAATGCCCTCCGTGCCTTCTATCCTGAAATTCCCGAAAGGAGTGAGGATGAAGAGATAAATATGACCTTTACGCGGCTTCTTTCCAAAGTCAGAACCATGGCAGCCATGTCTTATAAGATTTCCCGGGGGCATAGAGTCGTCTATCCCCGGCATGATTTGACCTATTGTGCGAACTTCCTCAATATGATGTTCGATTCACCTGTTCGGCCCTATCACATTGACCGGGATCTGGTCACCGCCCTGGAAGTCTTTTGGATACTCCACGCGGATCATGAACAGAATTGCTCAACCGCCGCAGTTCGTCTGGTCGGAAGCGCACGCGTAAACCTCTATGCGGCCATTTCAGCCGGGATGAGCGCCCTGTGGGGACCGCTTCACGGCGGAGCGAACCAGGCCGTGGTGGAAATGTTGCAGC
>CAZEGG010000305.1:0-4411 GCA_964511755.1 uncultured Desulfobacteraceae bacterium
GCGAGGCCAAGGGCGGCGAATTCGCGTTTAACGCGGAAGTGGCCGGGATTCTCAAGAAGGACGGCCGGCTGGCCGGCGTTGCGCTCAAGGACGGAACCGAGATCAAGGCCCGGATCGTCGTAAACGTTGCCGGACCGCACTCCTACCTTATCAACCGGATGGCCGGCGTTGAGGAGGAAATGAATATCAAGACCAGGCCGCTCAGGCAGGAGGTCTGCCACGTTCCTTCTCCCGAGGGTTTCGACTACAACAACCTGGGGACCATGATCTCCGACGGCGATGTGGGGTGTTACTCCCGTCCCGAAGTGGGCAACCACGTCCTCATCGGCTCCGAAGACCCGGAATGCGATCACCTGGAATGGGTTGACGATCCGGACAACTACAACAAGAATTTTACCGACCAGTGGAAGACCCAGGCCATGCGCGAGGCCCAGCGGCTGGAAGGCCTGCCTATCCCCAACAAGATGCAAGGCGTTGTGGACCTCTACGACTGCTCGGACGACTGGATCCCGATCTACGACAGATCCGACCTGCCGGGCTTTTATATGGCAATCGGGACCTCGGGTAATCAGTATAAGAATGCCCCGGTAGCCGGCGTCTTGATGAGCGAATTGATTCAAAAGGTGGAAGATGGTCAGGACCACGATAAGGATCCCGTCAAGTTCGTCATGAAATACACCGGCCGGGCATGCAATATCGGATTCTTCAGCCGTTTGAGGGAGATCAACCCGAATTCAAGTTTTTCCGTCATCGGATAAGATGATCAAGGATGTTTACCGCGCCCGCCGGGGCGGACACGGTCCTTTCTTTATCCTCGCCATCGGGGACTTACAATTGATTTTCAATTGCCGGGCACGGTGCCGGTTTGCGAGAGCCCGGACTTCCATTTTTCTTGAATCCCGGCGGCAGGTCCGAGCCGGGCACGAAGGGAGGAGCAGAAACCATGATTCAGACCAATGCTGTTGAGAAGCAGACGCTCCATTTCAGGGTGTTGAGCGAAGATCAGATACATGAACTCAGCAGGGCCGTCTTTCATGTGATGGAGAAGGCGGGATTCAAGATCTACCATCAGGGTGCACGGGAGATGCTCCGGAGCGCCGGTGCGCTGGTCAGAGACGATATAGTCTACGTTCCCGAGTTCATTGTCCGGCAATGCCTTGCGAGCGTCCCGAAGGGGTGGGCAATCTATAATCGGGATGGTGAGCGGACTCTGGAAGTGGAAGGCCGCAAGAGCTATTACGGGACATCTACGGCAAGTCCGAATACCAGGGACGCGTTGACCGGAGATGTGCATTCCACCACCGTCGGCGATCTGGCGCTGGCAGCCAAGGTTGCCGATGCCCTTGCAAACATTGATTGGGTCATGCCGATGGGATCCTGCCAGGATGTGCCGGCCACTGCAGCGGATATTCATGAGTTTTATGCCGCGGTCACCAATACGGTGAAGCCGATCGTATTTCTGACCTACAGCGCCCGGGGAGCCGAACTGGTCTACGAAATGGCTGCAGAGGTGGCCGGAGGCCTTGAGGAACTCGGACGGAAGCCGTTTCTTGTCATTTATCCCGAGTCCATATCTCCGTTTGTGTTCCCGGCGGAGGTAGTGGATAGAATGTTTGTGGCCGCTGACCTGGGTATGCCTCAGATGACCGGTCCAAGTATCCAGCCCGGAGCGACCGGCCCGGTCACCATGGCGGGAGCGGTAGCCCAGGGAATGGCGGAAAGCCTCATGGGACTTGTGCTTGCCCAGCTGCGCCGTCCCGGCTGCCCGGTGGGAGCCGGCTGCAATTTCGGAATCTTTGACATGGGTCTCGGATTGATGACCGTGGGCGCCCCTGAAATGAGTCTGGCGCTTGCCGCGCAGGCGGAACTGGCGCAGCACTTCGGCCTCCCCACCTGGGGCCTGGCCGGTGCCACGGAGGCCAAAGTAGTGGATGCTCAGGCAGGGGCTGAAAGCGCCTTCAGTATTCTGGCCCAGGGCCTGGCAGGGCTGAACCTCATACATGATGTCGGCTACATGGACAGTGCGATGATCTGTTCGGTAGAACAGCTGATCCTGGGGGACGAGATCATCGGAATGACCAGACGTTTCCTGCGGGGACTTGAGATAAATGCCGAAACCCTGGCCAGGGATGTCATTTGCAAGGTCGGCCCCGGCGGCAACTATCTCCAGGAGATGCACACCCTGCACAACTTCCGGAAGGAATTATGGCGGCCCGATATCTTCACACGGCAGACGTACAATGCCTGGCAGGGGAAAGGGGCCAAGGCCGCGGACAAACGCATACAGGAAAAGATTCGGGAGTTGGTGGAAACTCATCAGCCGACCCCTTTGCCCCAAAAAGTCCTTGCGGCCCTGGACAGGCTGAAAGCGAAGGGTGAAAAGGAATTGGCGTGAAGCAGAGGGAATATGCCGTTTCTCTGCGTACGCGGCCTTGACAACGGGTTTCTCAAGCTGATCGGGAGGTAAGCACGGCGCTCTCCGGGGTGATTGGGCACTCAGCATGCCTGCTGAGTGCCCGATGGCCCGCCGTCGCCAGGCACTTGAGAAAAGGTTCCCTCGTATTCCCTTGCCGCCATTTCTGCCAGCCGGTATTTCTGCACCTTTCCGCTTCTGGTTGTGGGAAAAGATGAAACGATCCTGTAAAAGTGCGGTGCGGATGCCGGGTCCATGTTTTTTTCCACATGCGCGAGTATATCATCAATTGAGAGCGGAGAATCCTGCTTCACTTTCACCCATGCCGCCACTTCCTGCCCCCTTTCCGGGTGGGGGAACCCGAATACCTGGACCTCTGAGACATCCGGCAGCTGATAAATAACCTCTTCCACCTCCACCGGAAAAATCTCGATCCCACCTCTCAGGATCACGTCTTTCAGTCTGCCGGTTATCCGGACATAGCCCTTTTCATCCATTTCGCCCAGATCGCCGGTATGAAACCACCCTTCCCGGTCAACGGCCGCGCTCGTGGCGCCGGGCATTTTGTAGTACTCCTTCATCAGGAAACCTCTGGCACAGATCTCTCCCTGGGTTTTCCGGGCAAGCTCCTCACCGGTGACAGGATCCACGACTTTCACTTCACTGCACTCCAGGGGCTTCCCAATGGTGGAAACACGCACGTCAGTGGGATCTCGCGGGTGTGTCATGGTAATCCAGGAAGCGGTTTCAGTGATGCCGTAGCCGACCGTGATGTCGGATACGCCGATATCCTCGACAAGGCGCTTCATGAGCTCCATGGGGCAGGGCGCACCGCCGATGATGCCTTTGCGCACCGATCGCCAGCTGTTTTTCTCAAACGCCGGATTATCCACGAGCGAGATGATCATGTTTGGAGAGGCATAAATGGCTGTACATTGCTCTTCGGCGATTGCCCTGAGTATCCGGAGGGGATCGAAAGAGCTGCACGGCATGACGAGGGCGGCGCCTCTCAGAAGCCCCGCGATGGCGACGCACGTGTTCCCGAACATGTGGAAGAGGGGGAAGAAGAGGCAGAGTCTGTCGGCAGAATCTATCCCCTGCCGCTCGGTGGAAGCCATGGACTTGTTGATGAGGCCCAGGTGGTCGAGAACAACGCCTTTTGGTTTACCGGTGGTCCCTGACGTATACATGATTGCCACAGGGTCTTCCGGACGGACCGCTGCACCGATTTCTTTGAGCAGCGGAGCAGGTGTCTCCCGGCCGGTGACCCGAAGACGGGACCAGGAAATCATGCGGGGATACTCTCCATCGCCGATCACGATCACGCTCTGTAGGTTCGGAAGGCCGGGCAACAGATTCTGCAGAATAGTTACATAAGATCCGCCGTTCTCACCTTCAGCCGTGACAATGCCTCGGCACTCTGAATCTTCGAGGAATAGGTGGAGATCGTCCTTTTTGACCCCGGGATCGATGGGTACCGTTACAGCCCCCATCGCAGCAAGGGCGAGCATGGAAATGATCCATTCAGGGGTGTTGGTGGCCCAGATCGCCACCTTGTCGCCTTTTTTCAGGCCCAGTCCCATGAACCCTGCGGCAACCCGATGGATTTCCTCAAGCAGAAGGCCGTAGTCGTAACGGAGATTCAGTTCCGTGTGAATGATGGCTGCATCAGAAGGACGTTCAAGGGCTATGTCCTCCAGACATCGACCAATGGTTTTTCGGATCGTTTCCACGGAAGCTCTCCTTTCCATGAAGTGCCGTGAAAAACCAGGAGCTTACTCCGGATGTTGAAAAGGACTGCAACCGGCATCAGCATTCATTGCGCGTTCGGAAACCTGGTCCTGTGGTTAGGCAAGAAACCGAAGGCTGCGTCGTATGGGGGACCAAGGTAATGAAGTGATCTAGAGTTTGGAGTCAACTAAAGTGAGCTAGAGTTAATGGAAAGCTTCGCTTTTCTATTCAATAGAATGGAAAGAAATTCCTCAACTCTAGTCACTC
>CAZEGG010000306.1:0-4377 GCA_964511755.1 uncultured Desulfobacteraceae bacterium
AAAAAATTTCCATTCTCGAATTGAATCTCACGTCACACAAGCTTGCTGATTCAAAAGAAAAGATACGAGCGGACCTGGATCGAAACAGAAAGATGCTTGATGAGAAAACCCGGAAACTGAACCGGATGAAAAGAAAATCCTTTCTCGCCAGGCTTTTGAGAATGTGAAAAGGACCCGCTCCCTCAGATCAGCAATGCCCGGAAAGCACGTTTGTGCTTTCCGGGAGCAATCGACAATTGTTCTTCTTTTTCTCCGCAAATCATCATTTCCACAGAAGCTTTTCCTTCGCTGTCACTGTAGGCGGCAGTAATCTCAAGCGCAAGTTCAATCTCCGAAGGAGTTACCAGGCCGCTCAGGACTGCAGTCGGTCCGGGCACGGATATGGGTTTCAAGGTGACTGCCTTTTTTGCAGCAAGGGAAAAAAGGCGCTGGTTTTCATCTTTGTTCCTTCCGACCACCAGTTTTGTGCCCTGGCCGAGCCTGAAATGCCTGCCGAATTTGAGGAGCTCGATTTGGAAAATTTCAGGGCTCGGGAAAAGATTGAGCAGGTGTCGCAACCGGCGGGAAAAGGCTTTTTCTGTCAGGAGGCAGCCACCCGCCGGAGACGGATACTCATGGATGTTCAGTTTTGTTGCAAGCTCCATTTGAGGCTTTCGCGACCGGCCTTTCAAGTCCAGCAGCAAATCCCTTTTGACCCAGCCTTCTGTTTCCGGCTCACTGGGTGCGAGGTGCTTCGCAGAAAGGGGTCTGAGGAGCAGTGATCCCAGCCCGCTTTCCCTGGCGACCAGGTCCAGTGCCCCTTTATTCTGGGACATGGGTCGCTGTCCAAGGACTTCGCCGCTGATGACAAAGCTCGCTCCTTCTTCTTCAAGCATTTCGCCTGCTATCCGGAACATGAGGGAGTGGCAGTCAATGCAGGGATTCATATTTGCGCCGTATCCGTGCCTGGGGGATTGTACAACCTTCAGATGGCGTTCCGTAATATCGATCACCTTGATGGGGAGATCCAGGTGGTCTGCCGATTGCTTGGCCTTGCCGGAAGAGAAAAAGGGTGTTTCAAAGAAAAGGGCCTGCACTTCCACCTTCTGGGCCCGTACAAGTGCCGCAGCGAGCATGCTGTCCAGCCCGCCGGAAAAAACGCTCAGTGCTTTCATCCTGCTATAAACCCGACTCGGCCAATTTTTTAATCAACTCTTTCTGCTTGCTGTTCAGATCCCTGGGAACTGCCACACGAATTTCCACAAATTGATCTCCCTTGCCGTTTCCCCCCATGTGCGGCAAGCCGTACCCCCGCATTCTGAACCTGGCGCTGTTTTGTGTGCCCGCAGGGACTTTGAGTTTCAAACGCTTCCCATCAATAGTAGGAACCTCTATCTCCGTTCCCAGCGCAGCAGCGGAGTATGTAAGTTCTTGGCGAATGTGAAGATCGTCTTGTTCACGTTTGAACAGAGGGTGATCAAGAACGTGTATCTGAATGTACAGGTCTCCCGGCGGGCCTCCCTGTATACCCGGCCTTCCCTTGTCCGGAAGCCGCAGTTTCTTCCCGGATCGGATCCCGGCCGGAATTTTCACAGAAACCTTTTCCTGAGTCCCTCCGAGATCATAGGCGATGAGTTTTTCAGCTCCGTTTACAATGTCTTCAAGGGTGAGGGACAATTCATAGACGAGATCCTGGCCTTTCAATCCTCTTGGCTGCCCCTGGAAACCCTGAAATGAGGACTGAAAAGGGCCTCCTCCTGGGTGGAAACGTGCACGGCCCTGGCCGCCGCCCATGCCCCCTCCGAAGATTTGACTGAAAATGTTATCGGATCTTCCACCGCCGAAACCGAACTCCCGGAAGATGCTGCTGAAATCGAAACCACGAAAAATGTCCTCCTGGCTGAAACGGTTCTGGAAGCCGTCGGCGCCGAACGTGTCATACTGTTTTCGCTTTTCGGCATCGCTGAGGACCGCGTAGGCCTCACTGATCTCCTTGAACTTGGCCTCGGCACTCTTATCCCCCTTGTTGCGATCAGGGTGGTACTTCAGGGCCAATTTGCGGTAGGCTTTCTTTATTTCATCGGCAGAGGCCGACTTTGCCACACCGAGGATCTTGTAATAGTCTTTGCCGCTCATGTTATCCCTTTGTTTGCATCAGATTTCAGCGCCCGCGGGTTTTCAATCCGGAAATGAGACATTTTTCTGCCTGTTCATGACTTCCGGTGACCCGCTCCAAAGTCCTGACGGTTCATGCCGCAGAGCGTGCCGAAACACGGCACTGCACGTTCCGCATATTTTCGAGAACTCGTGACTCTGCGGATTAACGCCTGCCTGCCCCTTCATCGGCGGCGGGATTGCGAAAAATAGCCATTTATGGATGGAATTCCGTTCGTTTATTACATTAATCACCGGCCCAGATATGTCAAGGCAGATTCTCTGCACCCAAGACGTGCGACACTTGTCTGCTCTGCTGCGGCATGATTTCTCGTGAGTGAAAGGGAGGGTAATCGTCACCGCTTGCGCGAACAGACAAAATCGACTTTCATATGCTTGGTGCACTCCGATGATCGGCTCGATGAATCGAGGATGGGTGTCTGTTCTTGACATGTATCCTGATTGCATCTACATTTGCATACAGCCACTAATGGGCCCAGCTCCCGGAAATTCGAATAAAGTGGCGGGCGGAGATGGCATGGAAACAACCGATTCCCAGATTGAGAGTTGTAATGCGTGCACTCCGCATGCGCGCGGCGGCAGGGCATTGTGGTGGCGTCTGTGGGGCCTTGGGGGAGACCGATTGCGTTAATCCTAAAAGAGGAGGATTAGAAATGAAGAAAACCAGGTACCTGACGATTATCCTTGTGACGTTGGCGTTATCCTTGTTTTTCTGTCCCCAGGACAGGGCTGGGGCAGCCGAGCCCATTGTGCTGGGCTGCCCCCTCTCCACGGCGTTCGTGTATGGATGGGACGCTGAGAGGGGAATCAAACTCGCGGTTGAGGAGATTAATGCCGCCGGAGGGGTAACCGTGGGGGGTGAAAAGCGTCCCTTCAGCGTGGAGGTGATTGATACCCGCGATCTGGAGCCGGGGGTTCCGGTGAGCGACGCATTGCTTGCGGTGGAGAAGCTTATTCTGGAAAAGAAAGCCAATTTCATATTAGGCGGACCTGTGCGCTCGGAAGCCGCCCTCGCAGCCATGCCGCTGCTTTCAAAATACAAGGAGGTCTCCATTGTCAGCACCGGTGTCCTGACTCCCAAGTACACCGCACTCGTCAAGAAAGATTACGACAAGTACAAATACTGCTTCCGGATCCATGGGGAAGCAGTATGGCTGGTTGGAGAAATCCTGAGCTGCTTTCAAGAACTCAAGACAAAGTATGGTTTGAACAGGATCTTCGTGATGGTCCAGGATGTGGCACATGCCCGGGGGGCCGGGAAGATTATCAGCAAGGTTGCCGCCAAAAAAGGATTCGATGTCCTGGGCATGGAGGTATTCCCCACGGGAACCACGGATTTTTCCATGGGGCTGTTGGAAGCCAAGAAGAAAAAGGCCCAAATTTTGAATATCTGGATGGATATGCCGGAGAGTTCCATTCTTCTGAAACAGTGGTATGACATGAAAATACCTGCCCTCCCATTCGGATCGACACTGGCTGCAGCCGAGCAGCCCGGTTTCTGGAAGGCAACACAAGGGAAAGGGGAGTATACACTGTGCAATGTGGTCAATGCCGGGAATGCACCGTCGGAAGCGACCCCGTGGACCATGAAATTCTATAATGCATATAAGAAACGGTGGGGTATTGCGCCCGAGGGATTGGGCAGTTCAAGCAGCTATATGGCAGTGTATGTGTTGAAAGATGCGATAGAAAGGGCAAACAGCCTGAACTCCGACAAGGTTGTCGCTGCCCTTGAAAAGACCGACATGATGGGAGTCTACGGGAGGATTCGTTTTGATCCCAAGAGCCACGAAGTCATCCCCGCTTTGGATCCGAAAAAGGGAGCTGTTGGTTCTATTTTGCAGTGGCAGGCCGGAAAACGGGTGGTGGTTTTTCCGAAGAGTATCGCCACCGGCGACATTGAGCTCCCGCCCTGGATGAAAAAATAGGCATGCCGGTTGCGGGTCTTTGTGGGATCCGCAACCGATTTCAGTTTATTCCCACTCCATATTGGTTTTTCCCTCCGGGTGACGAGAAGGGCGTCTGTCGTGCGGGTGAGACTCGGATATTTTCCAGACATAACGAGGGGAAGCGGACCATGGATATATTGATCTACGGACTGATCAACAGTACGGCACTGGCCCTGATGGCCCTCGGGTTTGCCCTTGTCTACGGCATAAGCCGCATCGCTAATTTTGCGCACGGCGCCCTCTACGTCATATGCGGTTTTATCGTCTGGAGCTT
>CAZEGG010000307.1:0-4377 GCA_964511755.1 uncultured Desulfobacteraceae bacterium
GTCAGCCTGTCAAAATAATGGCGGTCCCAGGGAAGAAGACCTCCCCTGCCTCCGAAAAAGCTCGCACGAAATGCCCCGGCACGCCATTATCCCGCTTGAACCCCGGCTTTGACGCCCTGATTCCCCATGGCACAGTCCCTGCATCAAGGTCCGATCTGACGGGGCCTGCACGGCCTGTCTTGAAAAAATGCCCGCATATTGAGGACAACGGGAGCACATTCGAAACATCTCAGATAGGTGATCGATGATAGGGAGGAATAGGAAAATGCGGTTGAAGTTGAAGGGAAAAATGATAGCAGGGGGTATTCTCGTGGTCATTTTTTCAATGGCGCTTTCGACGTCGATCACCTCATGGGCAGTAAAACGGCAAAACCACGAGCAGGAGGTTCGCTATCTCCGTCAGGCCTTTCTCGTGGTGAAGGATGATCTGGCGAACAGAGAAAACACGCTTCTGCGTCAGAGCGAACAAGTTGCCGAACACAAGGACATGGTCTCACTGTTGACCTATTTCACGCAAACGAAAACCGACGCCAATGTCATGCCGTCCGTTGAGAATTATACCCAGGATCTTGCAGCGTATTTCCATGATGTTCTTTCGATGAATGGTCTGCGGCAAATCGCCTTGTACGATAAGGAGAGAACACTCATGGCATTTTCCGCGAAGGAGGGGGACAAGTCCATCCTGGGGTATACGTATCGTGTTCCGGGCAAGGTGGTCTACAAGGTGGCTACTCTGGGGAAGGGCGAAGAGCTCACGGTGGCTAAATTCAAGGCCATCGAAGAGTTCAATGCAATTGCCTTCCAGATGCAGGACAAAATGCCGGAAAAGCCTGTAGTCCGGTTCTGCACCAAAGGAAAACGAGCATTTCTGGAGGCTGCGGCTCCGGTATCTACTTCGGACTATGCGGACCAGAAAGGAAAAACCACGGAAGTTCATACGATTGCCGGGTTCGTGCTCCTTGAAAAACCGATAGATTCACCTATGCTCACCAGGCTTTCGAGACTCACGGGAACCTCTGTAAATCTGTTCCTGGGAGGCCGATTTGCATCCGGAACCGCTCCCCAATACCGCACCCTCGACAGGAAGCTCCTCGATAGACTGGAAAGCCGCAGAGAAGTCGAAAACAGTCTGGGTTCCCCTGTCCTGATCGACGATCACAATCTGGGGAACAAGATCTACATCGAGGGAGTGCTGCCCGTTTTCGCTGAGGGAAAGCGGATAGGGACCCTCTCTCTACTGCGTTCAAAGGACTTTGCCCGCAAAAGCACTGTCCACACCATCGGATTGCTCATCATGGTATCCATTGTCTGTATCCTGATCGTTCTTCCCTTCACGCTGTTTTTTGCGAGATCCATCGCGCACCCCATCAAAATAGTGCTGGAAGATCTGGAAGGCGCCTCCCAGCAGGTGGCTGCTGCTTCGGGGCAGATCTCCAACGCCAGTCAGTCGGTGGCTCAGGGATCGTCGCATCAGGCCGCCTCCATCCAGGAGACCTCTTCCTCCATTGAAGAGATGTCGGCAATGATCAAGAAGAATGCTGAAAAGGCAAAAGAGGCGGACGGGCTCACAGAGATGTCCAGAGGGCACCTCCGGAATGCCAATGAGTATATGAAGTCGCTCATCAGATCCCTGGAGGAATCTTCAACGGCGAGCGGAGATGTGGCCAAGATCATCAAGAGCATAGATGAAATCGCGTTTCAGACCAATCTCCTTGCACTGAACGCTGCAATAGAAGCAGCCAGAGCGGGAGAGGCGGGAGCCGGATTCGCGGTCGTTGCAGACGAGGTTCGGAGTCTTGCCCAGCGTTCGGCCGAGGCATCGATGCAGACCCAGGGAATGATTGGAGATATCATAGAGAAGATAAAGACGGGCGCCGTTCTCGTCAAAGAGACGGACGATCAGTACCGGGAGGTGGCTGTCAGCGTGCAGAAATTGGCCGGCATAATGGGAGAGATTGCGGAAGCGAGCAGCGAACAGGCCAACGGCATCGAGAATATCAGCAGTGCTGTTGGGCAGATTGACCGGGTGGTCCAGGAGACTGCAGCCAACGCAGAGGAATCGGCGAACGCGTCCGAGGAGATGAGTGCGCAGGCAAAGCGGATGCGTGGCGTTATCGGTAATCTGGCCGATATCATCGGAGGCGTGAACAGCCGCCCTCGTGAAAGAAAAGAAGGTCTTTCTGATCCCTCACCCAAGCTTAATCAATACAATCCCCACAATTATGAAGAGTGTTGAAATCAGCCTGATCCGTCCATAGGGTTCCTTCAGAATGTAAATGCCGAGAAGCACGCCGAACAGAGAGGAAATCTGACGGACACAAGCCGCATAACTCACTTCCGTGATGCTTAGTGCATATCGGAAGAGATAAAAAGAGAGCCAAAGGACCACTCCGCTCAACATGACTTTGAAAGGTGAAGTGCGATAGGATTGGAATAAATCTGCTCTCAACCTGCTGCTGCTCAATACCACGGCTGTGAAGTAAAAGAACATCAATACAATCACGCACGAAGTGAAGACGAAAAAATTGGATCGCATCACACCGATTTTGTCGGCAATCGCTCCGAAGGAGTATAAAAACCCTGCAAGGAGGGCATACCTCACCGCCTTATTCCTGAAACTGATTTTTTTCGGCCTGAAATGGGTAATGGACGAATTGACTTGAATCAGGTAGGTGCCCGTTACGACAATCAGGATGCCAAAAATGGCCTGAACGGATATGGTCTCGTGCAGGACGAAATGGGCCCAAATCGGGATGTAGACAGGGGCAGTTGTGGAGAGGGGATAACTCACGGACAGGTCCCCTTCTTCTGAGGAATAGGCTTTTCCGGCAAAGAGATTATAAAACGTGAAAAAAAAGGCCGAAAGGGCGGCATACAACAATACGGTGCCATCGCCGGGAATGAGGAGTTCTCTGGGAAGAAAAGGGCTTACGATCAAAACAATAACGAGGGCGAAAGAATACATCGACCAGATGAAAATAGTCTTGTTGGCACTCGTCTTGACAAGATAGTTATAGGATGCGTGCATCACGGCCGAGAGAATGACTATTATGAGGGGGAATGTGCCCATGACTGCAATTCTACTTTGGAAATCCCCGAAGTTCGGTGGAGGGTTGAATCAATGCCCTTTTCCGGACCGTAACCTCTGATTACGGTCCGGAAAAGGGCCGGTCCGCAAACCAGACCTGGGGATTTTGTTACAGGAGATGGTCATTCAAGCAGTGCCCTGACAGTGCGCGCCAACTCCTCAGGAGCAATAATCGTGATCACTTCATGATGACCCTTTTCAAAGTAGTTGACATCACTGATGCCGAGAGGCGGGAAGCTCGTCCTTGGAATGATCCTGGCCTGGGTCCAGAAGTGGCCGGAGTTCTCCATATTGGCAAGGAGGGTCATGTTGATACTGTCATAGTGCATCCGGTGAAAGCATGAAAGAATACTGGAAAGCCCTTCGGAAAACCACCTCCATCCCTCTTCTCCCACCTCATCCAGGGTGCGGACCTTCTCAAAAAGGGCGACCACCTCCCCGAGCATTCCGCACGGAGAGAAGGCGGCAAAGAAGACAATATTCCCCGAGCGCAGGATGTATCTCTCTTCTTCCTTTTTCTCAAAGGACACCAGATCAGCCCAATAATTCTTCTCCCGCGTCGTGTGGTACTTGAGGCTCTCTGCGACCAGCTTCTGGTGAAAACCGGTCGGCTGCTTGTCCGCTACTATCTGAAAATGGGGATGGATGATCCCCCCGCCTGCGGGAGGCATGTAGTTCCAGTTAATGGAAGCATACGCAACCTTGTCGTCAAACTGCCGGATCTGTCGTATGTACGAAACGGCAGCTCGAAATCCTTCCTCCAGGACCCCGGGAGAAAATTCATCCAGGGAAAGGAAATGGTCCTCGGAGAGAATAACCACCGCATTGTAGCGACTGTAGGGAAAAGCATTGGGCACAACCGCTGCCTCTCCCCGTTGGATTCTCCCGCCCGGAACCATGGAATCCGGAAACCTGGGGGTTGCGGTCTCTCTATTCTCCGGACAAAAAGGGCATCTCTCCCGAGACCGGGAAAAGTCCGGGGGCTCAGGCGGATTTTCGGGCATGCGCCAGCGGTGAGTCAAAACGCGGGCCTTTGAACCGGTGAAAAGATCTTCACGTACCTCGATCTTGATGAGCTTTTCTTCGAGTCCATGGGAAGAGGCCAACATCCTGGCCTCATGCACCTCCTTGTTGAAATAGTGCTCCATTCATCCTCCCTGTTGTCGTGAAACCTGTCTAAAGTCACCCTGATCCATCATCAAGGCATCACCTGTCCCGCGTCTCGCGGGATTGCCTTCGCTCGTTCCTCCCTGCGACGTATTGTTCATACGTCTCAGTCGTCGCTCCTC
>CAZEGG010000308.1:0-4374 GCA_964511755.1 uncultured Desulfobacteraceae bacterium
TTGCTATCAAGCGCTGATGACTTTGGACGGAATGGAGAGACAATAGAATTATTTTGTTTCAGGTGCTTGGATAATAGTCACCACCACCATAAGGTGAACATTTAGAACTCGCCATGAAGAGGTTTGAATGCCAAAACTTGCTAAGGACTCACTCAAAACCACGGCGCTGACAGAGATGTCATCCCTTACCCATGGTGCCGATGTTGCAGCTGGAAGTGAGAATGAAAGTAAAAAAAGGGCCACCAGGCGCGTTTTCGTAGAAAGCGAGTTCGCTCCGTTACGCACCGTCGTCCTCACACAGTCCGAGTTTGGCGGCGGGATATTCGCCGGAGACGATTCCAGTGGTAACAAGGAAAGTGACCGCGTATTACGGGACAAGAAATCAACCGGACCTCCTCAAGTGGATCAGGCCCGATGGGCGGCCGAGCGTGAGGCTTTTGGCGAGGTGCTGGAAAAACATGAAGTGGAAATATTGCGACCGCGATTGTTCACCGCCGCGGAGAAAGAGGCGGGGCGTGACACCGGGTATGCCAATTTTTTTGTACGCGATCCCTGGTTCACGGTCGGCAACATTGTTATCGAAGGCTCAATTCGCTTTTTTCATCGACGAATGGAGGCATTGCCATGTCGTGATATCTTCGAAAACCGAGTGTATCCAGCTGACTGCGTATACGTGGCCGCGCCGCAGCCGGCAATCACGGGCGAGACCAAGGACTCTAATGAGTTTCCAATGCTCAAGCTTGACCAGAGTCCCGGCCCCTTCATCGAAGGCGGTGATGTGCTGGTCTGGGGCAAACGATTGTATGTGGGAAATTCCGGTATGGCCAGTAGCTCACTTGGTATCGAATGGTTGCGAAAAGTCGTTTCTCACTTTGGATACAGCGTCGAGGAAGTTCGGCTGAACCCGAGTATACTGCATCTGGATTGCGCGATCGGCATGGTAAAAGAGGGTTTGATGATCGTATGCGAAGACGCGCTAGTTGACGGTATACCAAAATCCCTGAGCGATTGGACGCAAATCGCTGCAACCGAATCCGAAGCGTCCCGTCTTGGCATAAACGGATTTCCCATCAATCCCTCCGTCTATGTCACCGATCCTGAGTTTCGAAGCATCGGTGATCAGATCGAACTTTACGGAGTAGAAGTAGAGTACGTCGATTTCAGCATATCTCGTAGCTTCGGAGGTGCTTTCAGGTGCAGCACTCAGCCGCTCTGGCGCGAATGATGTGAATCGCTTCTCAATGGCATCGTTTCTTTCGGATCAACTCATAATAATTTGTTTAAAAGGGAGCGATAAGATGACCGAAAGCTTGGATCTCGTTATTAAAGGCAATATCATCACGGTGGTGAATCAAAGACCGCGGGCGGAAGCAATCGGCATAATTGGTGACAAAATCGTTTCTGTGGGAACGGCAAAAGAAGTGGAGGCGCACGCTGGCGTAGCTACGAAAGTTCTTGACCTGGAAGGGAAGACTGTTCTGCCGGGTTTTATGGATAGCCACGCGCATCTTATGGCCACAGGGAAAAACAGACTTGGTGTCGACTTAGCCTCCGTGCAATCGATAAAAGAAACCCTGGAAAAAATTCGGGCCCGAGTGGAGCAAACCCCTGAGGGGAAATTGGTTTTCTGCCGTGAATACAATCGTCTTCAGGTAGCGGAAAAAAGATTTCCCATCAGAAAAGAGCTGGACGCGGTTTCCCGCAGACACCCCATCTGGATACAACATTTTGATATGCATTTTTCCATGGTCAACAGCCTCGCACTCGAAATACTTCGGTTCAGCGCCGATATGGACGGGGTGGAAGCGGACGTTAACGGGGAAATGACCGGGATGATACATGATCCGGCGTTCCCCAGTGGTTTAGTCGAACGAGATCGTTTTTCCGACGATGTCGAGGCCATGAAGGCGTTAACAGTCGTGACAAAGGAAGCGGCCTCGGTGGGTATCACCACCCTCTTTGCCAAAGAAGAGGGTGAGAACGCCGAATTCATCATGAAAAACATCGATAAGATCCCCGTGCGTATCCACCCTATGTTAATGCTCTGGCCTACGGATGAAAAGGATGTTGACAAGATTGTTGACGCTGATTTTTTGGGAGACAGAAAATGCGTAGCCATTTGCGCTGATGGCTCCGGCTCGGGCCATACAGCGGCCATGTTTGAGCCATACTCTAACGACCCTGATACTCTTGGTATGCTGTACTACACCGACGCCGAGATGTATGATTTTGTAAAGTCAGCCCACAAAGCTGGTTTGCAGATCTCCGTTCATGCGGAGTCGGACAGGTCTATCGAGCAGGTACTGCAAGCTTATGAAAGAGTCCTCAAAGAATATCCCCGCGAAGATCATCGACATCGCATCGAGCATTTCGAGTTTCCCGGCTGGCACCAAATAAAGTACGCCGCCAGAGTCGGTGTGGCCTTGGGGATGCAGCCGATGTTCACAATTGTCTGCGGCGGCCCGAACCTAGACTACTACAGAGCTTATTTGGGAGACGAGAGAGTATTACGGACGCAGCCTTTCCGCTCTATTTTAAATGAGGGGATACTAGTCGGTGGAGGCTCGGACACACCAGTGACCCGAATGAGCCCATTGGGTGGTATTCACTCCTTAGTAAATCACCCCAACAAAGAGCAGCGGATCGAACTCTGGGAAGCGATTGAGATTTTTACCATTAACAACGCCAAGATTGGCTTCGAAGAGGATATCAAGGGTAGCATAGAGGAAGGCAAACTGGCGGATTTCGTGGTATTACCCGAGGATCCGCATCGGGTGCCTAAGGAGCGGATAAATGACATCAAAGTCGAGATGACGATAGTGGGTGGCGAGATCGTCTATATGAGCCAACCATAATTGCATCTTGTCTACGAATCTTTTTTCCCATAAATCAGTACCACCAGCAGAGCTGGTGGTACTGATTTACAAAATTCAGCATGAAAGAAGGAGTACCGATCGCTCGCCGTGCCTAGAAGAATTTTCGGGTGGAGATTTCGGAAGTTAAATTTCTCCAAATCCTGACCACGGTCGAATATGTCAAAGGAAGCCTTTCTCATACCTCTTGCATTGCGTTTAGATGATATTGTCGAGAAACTCCGAGTTCGATCCGACAAACCAATGAAATGAACCTATTTGACTTAATGGAGGCGAAAATATGATTATCGATGTATACAATCACATTCTTCCGAAGAAATACCAGGAAACCTTGGAGAAGAAGATACCGGATAGAGATCCTAAACTCCCTTCGAGTAATTGGCACAAGACAGTCCCCACCTTGATGGACCTAGATGCCCGGTTTAGGAGCATGGATGCCTTTGAGGGCTACATCCAGGTGATAACAGTTGCGTCCCCTCCGCCCTATTCTCTGGCTCCCGCTCCTGTAGCTCTTGAACTTGCCAAGATCGCCAATGACGAACTCGCCGCCCTCGTCCATAAATACCCAGAACGCTTTGCTGCCGGTATTGCCACACTCCCCATGAACGATCCGGATGTCGCGGTGGTCGAGGCCGAGCGCGCCGTCAAGGAACTCCGACTTCGCGGCGTGGAGATCTACACGGATATCTGTGGGAAGCCAATTGATTCGCCCGAGTTTATGCCTCTCTATGAAAAGATGGCAGAGTTTGGATGTCCTGTCTTCATTCATCCTCGCGGGCTGCAGAGCAAACCGGACTATGAGGGAGAATCCTCTTCCATGTATCGACTATGGACTAAATTGGGTTGGCCCTACGCCACGGCGATGTCCTTGTGCCGATTAGTTTATAGCGGTGTCCTAGAAAGGTTCCCGAGACTAAAGATCGTGAGCCATCACTGCGGAGGAATAGTTCCGTATCTAGCCGGAAGGCTCGATTGGGCTGACGATATGAATGAGATGCGGATGGGGCAGAGAGATATAGATCTAAAGGAACATGCTCTCGTTTACTTCCGCAGGATTTTCTACGATACCGCTGTCGGCGGCAATACCGCGGCCCTTCAATGCGCCCGATCCGTTATGGGTCTTGATCAGATTGTCTTCGGAACAGACGCGCCATTTGACAATCAATACGGCAAGAGACTCATCCGGCAGGCCGTCGAGGCTGTCGAGCGGATGGGGCTGGAAGATGAAGAGAAAAAGAAAATTTTTCAGGACAACGCCATCAAACTCCTGCGTCTGCCTCTGGGGTATCCCCTATAAAGCGCGCTTACCCGAGCAGGTGTGGTTCCCAATTAGATTGGGAACCACAAGAAGTACCCCACCCCGCGCATCGCTCGGGATCAACCTCCCAATCAACATCAGGCCCACAGGAAGTAGTATAATGGAACCTCTTCGAAAGGGGGGGGCATTGTCACAAAGAAAAGTCCCTAAAGGTGCTGATTAGAGCCAGTGGACTCATTAATT
>CAZEGG010000309.1:0-4372 GCA_964511755.1 uncultured Desulfobacteraceae bacterium
CAAAGATGGAGGTGCTGGGAAAGAGAATCAGCGAGAGCCAGAAAGAATACGAGGCGCTCATGACGACCAGGCGCCGCCAGGTGGAAAGACCTCTCAATAAGATCGAGGAACTCCGGGAACTTCGCCAGATCCCCTCCGCTTCCCGGGAAGAGGAGGAGGGGTAGCCCTCCCATCAAATCACTTCGGAAAAGGCTTCTCCCACTGCGCCTCCCTACAAGCGCAAACAAAAGCCGTTGTGCTCGGAAAGCAGGGGGATGGGATGTTCCCGGAGCGGCGCATGTCGGCCCTGGAACAGGACAGTGGAAGGGTCGGATGAGATTGACTGCCGGGCCGTTACGAGCGGGCAAAATAGCTGACAAGCGCATCTGTCAGGGAATCAATCGTGTATTCATCGGGAGTGACGTCCACTTTTAACCCGAATCCCCGGGCGGTCTTCGCGGTAACAGGGCCTATGCAGGCCACAGCTACGGAACTCATCCACTCTTTGAGCGCTTCTTCACTCCCCTTGAACATCTCCATGAAGTTGCTCACGGTGGAAGAACTGGTGAAGGTGACCGCGTCTAACTCCTTCTGCCGGAACATTTCCTTCACGCGCTCCAGGTCGTCGTCCGGTCTGATGGTCCGGTAGGCCGGAACCACGTCTACCTCCGCGCCCATTTCCCGCAGTGCCTCCGGCAGGATCTCCCGGGCCTTGAGCGCCCTCGGGATCAGGATTTTTCCACCCTTGACGCCGACCCGGGCCAGGGCCTCCACCACGGCTTCGGCACGGTATTCATCCGGCACCAGGTCGGGCCTTATTCCCATCCTGGTCCAGGCTTCCGCGGTCCGCGGGCCGATGGCCCCAATCTTCAGGCCTCCCATCGCCCGCACGTCTTTTCCCAGAAACTCCAGCCTCTCGAGGAAATATTTCACCCCGTTGACGGAGGTAAACAGTGCCCAGTCGTAACGGGATAGTTGTTTGACGGCCGAATCCAGAGGTTCCCAGCTCTCCGGCGGCACGACCCTGATGGTGGGAAATTGAACGCAGTCAGCTCCCAGCAGGGAGAGCCTCTCAAGGAATCCGCTGGCCTGTTCCCTGGCACGAGTCACCACGATGCGCCTCCCGAAAAGCGGCCTCCTTTCAAACCATTCCAGTTTTTTCCGCAACTTCGCGACTTCACCCACCACGATAATGGCGGGCGGCCGTATCCCGGCCTCTTCCGCAACCTCCGCAATGGTATCAAGGGTGCCAAGCACGGTCTCCTGGTCAGGGCAGGTCCCCCGACGGATTACGGCCACGGGAGTGCCGGGGCTTCTTCCGTATTCCACGAGTCTGTCCGCAATGGCCCGGAGGTTCCCCACCCCCATCAGGAACACAAGAGTTCCCGCTCCGGTGGCCAGTTTATCCCATGCAATACTCGATTTTTCCTTTTTGGGATCTTCATGTCCCGTGATGAATGCCACGGCAGCCGTGTGATCCCGGTGGGTGAGGGGTATGCCTGCATAGGCGGGAACGGCGATGGCAGATGTGACCCCCGGCACCACCTCGAAATCAACACCGGCATCCACCAGCTCCTCCGCCTCTTCTCCACCTCTTCCGAAGATGAACGGGTCCCCGCCCTTGAGCCTCACAACGATTCTCCCCTGACGTGCATGTTCCACGATCAGGGTGTTGATTTCTTCCTGGCTGGCAGTATGGCATCCGCCCTGCTTCCCGACATAGATGAGTTCTGCTCCATCCCGGGCGTGCTCCAGAAAAACGGGGTTCGCCAGAAAATCATAGATCACCACATCGGCTCGGGAGATGCATTCCCGTCCCTTGATGGTGAGGAGCCCCGGGTCTCCCGGTCCCGCACCGACCAGGTAGACTTTACCTTTCTTCGTCTCTTCCATAGATACGGTCCAGAATCTCTCCCGCACCCGCGTCAATGAGTCGCCCTGCAAGGGAGACGCCCATTTCCGCCGCCTGCTCTCCGACTCCTCTTATTTTGTCGCGCAGGAGCCGTGAGCCGTCCAGCTCGGCCACCATGCCCTCGAGAATCAATGCGTCTCCATCCAGACGGGCCAACCCCGCAATCGGCACCTGGCACCCCCCTTCGAGTCTCTGCAGAAAGGCCCTTTCCGCCGTCACCGCCATCTCAGTAGGAGGGTGATTCATGGCGGCAAGGAGATCAATGACGGTGCTGTCGTCCTCCCTTACCTCCAGGCCGAGGGCACCCTGGCCGATGGCAGGGAGGACATCCGCTGTTGCGAGTATCTGGCTGATCTCCTCCGTGAATCCAAGTCGATTGAGACCTGCAGCCGCCAGTATAACGGCGTCGAAATCCCCTCTCTTCAGTTTCTTCAGTCTTGTGTCCACGTTTCCGCGCAGGGGAATAACCTCCAGATCCGGTCTGAGATGGAGAACCTGCGCGGCTCTCCTGAGGCTGCTGGTACCCAGCCGGCCCCCCTCCGGTATCTCTGAAAGGGGGAGATTACCGTTGGAAATCAGGACATCGTGCGGATCTTCACGCTTTGGGAAGGAGGTCAAAATGAGCCCGTCAGGAAGTTCAGCGGGTACGTCCTTCATGCTGTGTACCGCAAGGTCCACTCTCCCCTCCAGGAGCGCTTCCTCGATCTCCTTTACGAACAGGCCCTTGCCTCCGATCATGCTGAGAGGAGAATCCAGGACCCTATCACCGGTGGTCTTGATCCTGACCAGTTCCACCTCAACCGCCGGATTTATGCTTCCGATCCTCTCTCTGACCCATTCACACTGGACAACAGCCAGCTTGCTTCCTCTCGTGCCGATCCTGATCTTCATATCCTGTATTCATCATGTGCACGTTGTTCCAGCAGAAAACGCGCCAGCTCAAGGTCAAAAGGAGTTGTGACCTTGATATTGTTTTCCGAGCCATGGACGATCTGCACCGGGGCACCGATCCTTTCAACCAGGGCTGCGTCATCCGTAGCCTCGGGCCATCCTTCCTGCCGCGCTCTTTCGTGGGCCTCCCATATCAGCGTCGATGAGAATGCCTGAGGGGTCTGGATAAGCCATATTCCGGATCTCTCAAGGGTCCTGATCACCCGCGCCCTGGTATCCGCCTCTTTCACCGTTTCCCTGGCCGGCAGCCCGGCAACGGCCGCGCCGCAGGCTTTCGCTGCCAGGAGGACCTCCTCGATGAGTTTCCGCTCGACCAGAGGACGCACTCCGTCGTGAATCACCACCAGGGCAATTTCTCTTCCTGCAGCCTCGAGCCCCGAATAGACGGAGTCCTGTCGTCTCTCTCCCCCCGGGATCACGGCCACGACCTTATCCAGGCGGTACCGTTCCACGATGTCCCTGCGGCAGGTCTCCAGGTCCTCTTCCGGGGCGACTACAATGACTTTGTCCACCGCTTCGCAGTCCTGAAATGTCCTGAGGGTCCATGCCAGGATGGGCGTCCCGTTGATCTCCAGGAACTGCTTGGGTCTCTTTTCCCCCATCCGCAACCCGAGACCGGCTGCCGGAATAATTCCTACTGTTCCCTGTCTTTTGACGCCCATGCTTCCTTCAATCATTGAATCTCACCGCGATAAGATCTGAGCCTGCACCCGATACACCCGGCGTCAATAATCACGGGTATACAATTCATCCATCATTCAATCACCATGGAGCCACAGAGAGCTCAGTGTACACTGTGGGTCTGTGGTGAAAATCATGGCTCTATATGAAAACGATTATGCAATACAAAAAAAGGCCTCGGGGGCACATACCGTCCCCAAGACCTGTTTTTGCGCAAGAGCCCGATCAGGCCTGGGCAGTTTTTCTGGTGAGTTTTTTCATCCGGTTGATTCGCCGGCGCAGGATCGCAACTTTGGCCTTATCCCGCTCTCCCCTGGCCTTTGCTTTTTCTTCTTTGAGTTCAAGAACCTTCTTCTTGAGATCACTGACCGTGTACACTTTTTTGCCGGTCTCCGCCTTTTTCTTCTTCTGCGGAGCCTCGTCCTTGATGCCCCTCGCTTCCTTCACCACGGCCAGGAGTTCTTCCTTTTTCATGGCGTGCACACCGGTCACTCCGGGAATTTCCTTGGCGACATCCCTGAGTTCCTTGGCGGTCATTTTGTCGATGGGCTTTTCTTCTTCCGCCTTGGCCTCTTTTTCGGTCTTCGCCGCAGCTTCTTCTTTGGCTTCTCCCTTTTTGTCCTCTTCGGTCATGGTTCAAACTCCTTACACGTGCGATGATCTGATTCAGTGATCGTTATTCTATAGCACTGTCAGCTTGAAAAGTAAAGACACCCTACTCCTCCGGTTTCCTGCCTCGTATGAAAGGCGTCAAAAGATCGATGGGCAGGGGGAACAGGGTCGTGGAATTATTTTCAGAAGAAATCTCCCGCAGGGTCTGCAGGTACCTGAGCTGCAGGGCCTCCGGGT
>CAZEGG010000310.1:0-4356 GCA_964511755.1 uncultured Desulfobacteraceae bacterium
GCCTTCACGCTTTGCGCTTTGGCATTGGACATTGATTTGACATTTGGATTTTGGAATTTGGCATTAACCCTATGACACGGGAGACTTTCACTAGACATTCCGGCGAAAGCCGGAATGACAACTGCAGGAGAAGATTCTAACCATTGTAAGGAAAGGAAATTACGACATGTCTCAAAATTCCTCGAACAAGATGTCGGGTTCCGTCATGGTGGTCGGCGGCGGCATCGCCGGAATGCAGTCGGCGCTGGACCTTGCCAACTCCGGCTACTATGTGTACCTGGTAGAAAAATCATCAGCCATTGGCGGGCTTATGTCCCAGTTGGACAAGACGTTTCCCACCAATGACTGCGCCATGTGAGTGATCTCGCCCAAACTGGTCGAGGTCGGCCGGCATCTCAATATCGAACTTCTCACAAACACAGAACTCACGGACCTCCGCGGCGAAATGGGAGATTTCAGCGCCCATCTGGTCCAGCAGCCCCGGTACGTGGATCTCAGCAAGTGCACCAGCTGCGGCGAATGCGCCAAGGCCTGTCCCATTGAGCTGGGAGATGAATACAACGAGGGCCTGTCCACGCGCAAGGCCGCGTACAAGCTCTACCCGCAGGCCATCCCGGGTGCTTTTGCCATCAACAAGCGGGGAACCGCGCCCTGCAAGGCCACCTGCCCCGCGCACGTGAGCATCCAGGGATACATCGCGCTGATCAGGCAGGGGAAGTACCGGGAGGCCCTTGAACTCTTCAAGGAGGCCCACCCCTTCCCTTCCGTGTGCGGCAGGGTGTGCCATCATCCCTGTGAAGAGATATGCACCCGGAAGGACGTTGAAGACCCCCTGGCCATTCAGTACCTGCACCGGTTTCTGGGAGACCTGGATCTGGCGGACGAAGCCCCGTATATCCCCGAGCCGGAAGCCGAAAAGGAAGAGAAGATAGCAGTGGTGGGGGCCGGCCCGGCCGGACTTTCCGCGGCGTATTTCCTCGCCTGGAAAGGATATAGGGTCACGGTATTTGAAAAACTGCCTGTCGCAGGCGGTATGATGGCCGTGGGCATCCCTTCCTATCGGCTGCCAAGGGAGACCCTGGCCGCGGAGATCAGGATTATCCGGGACATGGGCGTGGAAATACGTACCGGCGTCACTTTTGGACAGGATATCACGCTTGCCGGGCTTCGGGAGGAGGGGTACAGGTCCGTATTCCTGGCGACCGGGCTTCATCTGAGCAGGGGTCTGGGCGTTGAAGGAGAGGATCTCCCCGGCGTGCTCAAGGGCGTGGATTTCCTCCGCGAAGCAGCCTTGGAAAAACCGGTTTCGGTGAAGGGGAAAACCATCGTCATCGGCGGCGGCAACGTGGCCATTGACGTGGCCATGACCGCCCTTCGAAAGGGTGCCGAAGAAGTCACGCTGGTGTGTCTTGAAAAACGCGATGAAATGCCCGCGTGGGACTATGAGATCCAAGAGGCGGAGGAGGAAGGTATCAAGATCGTCAACAGCCTGGGGCCGAGGAAGTTCCTCGAAGCGAGTGGAAAACTGAAGGGCATCGAGTTCAAACGCTGCACCGCGGTATTTGACGAAAAGGGCGCGTTCAATCCCCAGTATGACGAAAAGGACCTCACGGCCATGGATGCGGATACTATCATCGTCGCCATCGGCCAGGCAGCCGACCTCTCTTTCACCGAATCCGAAGGCGTTCCTGTTACGCCCAGGGGCGGGCTCCAGGCCGACCCGCTCACCCTCGAGACATCCGTCGAAGGCGTGTTCGCCGGGGGTGATGTGCTTTACGGTCCCAAGAGTGTGGTTGAAGCGGTTGCCTGCGGAAAAGAGGCCGCAATCAGCATCGATCGATACCTGAACGGGCTTGACCTCCGGGAAGGCCGGGAAAAGGAATGGGACTATGAAAAACCCCAGTTGGGAGAAGAGGCCTTCATGCAGCGAACGGCCCCGCGAATGCTGCCTCCTGCGGAGAGAAAAGGTAATTTTGAAGAGATTGTTGCCGTGTTCACCGAAGAGGAAGCCAGGGCCGAGTCCGAACGGTGCCTGAAGTGTGGTATCTGCTCCGAGTGTTATCAATGCGTGAAAGCATGCCTTGCGGGTGCCATAGACCATGAGCAGCGCCTGGTGGAACGCGATATCCGTGTGGGTTCCGTGATCCTCTGCCCCGGAAGCGCCCCTTTTGATCCTGCTCCCTATGAGACCCTCTATCCTTACCAGGAGCATGCCAACGTGCTGACCAGCGTGGAATTCGAAAGGATCCTGAGCGCCACGGGACCTACCCTGGGCCACCTCAAGAGGCCGTCGGATGACAAGGAACCGAAGAAGATCGCATGGCTCCAGTGCGTGGGATCGAGGGACCTCGCCCATTGCGGGAACGGGTACTGCTCCGCGGTCTGCTGCATGTACGCCCTGAAGGACGCCATGATGGCGAAGGATCATTCCGATGAACCGCTTGACACGGCGATTTTTTACATGGATATGCGGACCTTCGGGAAGGACTATGAGAAATACTTGAACAGGGCCCGTGACGAGGCAGGAGTCCGGCTCGTCAGGTCCCGTGTCCACACCGTTTACCCCGTTCCGGGGAGTGACGATCTGGTCATCAAATACTCGGACGAAACCGGCATCATCCACGAAGAAGTTTTTGATCTGGTGGTCCTGTCCGTCGGCCTCCAGGTAAAGACCGAGACCGTTGACCTGGCGAACCGACTCGGTATAGATCTTAATCAATACAACTTCGCCGCGACCGATCCTTTCCGTCCGGTCACCACCTCGCGTGAAGGGGTCTACACGTGCGGCACCTTCGAAGGACCGAAAGATATTCCCAGTTCGGTTGTCGAGGCCAGTGCCGCAGCCTGCGCTGCCGGCATGGCGCTGAGTGAGGCAAGGGGAACAGATACCCAGACGCTGGAACTGCCTCCTGAGGTGGATGTGGCAGGGCAGGACTTGAAGATAGGGGTGTTTGTCTGCAACTGCGGCATCAACATCGGGGGGGTGGTGGACGTCCCGAGCGTCGTGGAATACGCCCGATCGCTTCCCCACGTTGCCTTTGCCGATGAAAACCTGTTTACCTGTTCCCAGGATACCCAGGAAAAAATGAAGGAGATCATCAAGGAGCATGCGCTGAACAGGGTCGTGGTGGCGTCCTGTTCTCCACGAACGCATGAGCCGTTGTTCCAGGAGACCCTGCAGGCCTGCGGGCTGAACAAGTACCTCTTCGAGATGGCGAATATCAGGGATCAGAACTCATGGGTTCACGGCAGTGACCATGAGGGCGCCACCGTCAAAGCCAAAGATCTGGTCAGAATGGCCGTGGCCAGGGCCGGCCTTCTGGAGCCGTTGCAGGAAAAAAGAATCCCGGTAAACCATCGTGCCCTCATCGTTGGAGGCGGGGTGGCGGGCATGAATGCCGCCCTTGCCATGGCAAACCAGGGTTTCGAGACGGTCATCGTGGAAAAGGAGGCCCAGCTGGGTGGCCTGTCCAGGAGGCTGAATACCACTATTGAAGGGGCTGATATTCAAACCTATTTGGACGGTATCGTTGATCAGGTGCAGAACCATGAAAAGATCCAGGTCCTGACCAATTCGCTCATCGTCAATTTCGGCGGTTTCAAGGGGAACTACACAACAGAGGTCATTGTGGGTCCCGGTATGTACGAACGGAAGATAGACCACGGCGTGGTCATCATCGCGACCGGCGCAGTTGAATACACCCCGCATGAATTCCTCTACGGCGAGGACGAACGCGTCGTTACCCAGATCGAACTGGACAGCGTGCTGAAAGAAAAAGGGGCCGGCGATCTGAAACAGGTTGTGATGATCCAGTGTGTGGGATCCAGAAATGAAGAGAATCCCAATTGCTCCCGCGTCTGCTGCCAGAGCGCAGTGAAAAATGCGCTCCACATCAAGGCGCTCAATCCTGATACCGATGTGTATGTGCTCTATCGGGATATCAGGACATACGGCCTTCTCGAAGACTATTACCGGGAAGCCCGTGAGAAAGGGGTCATGTTTTTCCGTTTCGACAAGGAAAAACCGCCCGTCGTGGAGAGCGCCGATGGGAAGCTCTGGGTTACATTCAAGGATCACGTGCTGGACCGGGAGCTCAAGGTAGAGACCGACCTGCTGGCACTCAGCGCCGGGATGGCCGCACAGGACACCGAGGAACTGGCAAATATCCTGAAGGTGCCGCGCAATCCTGAAGGCTATTTTCTGGAGGCGCACGTCAAGCTGCGGCCGGTCGACATGGCCGCTGAAGGGCTTTTTGTCTGCGGCACGGCCCACAGCCCGAAACTGGTCAGCGAGACCATTGCCCAGTCCCTGGCTGCCGCCTCCCGCGCCACGACTTTCCTGTCCCAACCGGAGAT
>CAZEGG010000311.1:0-4354 GCA_964511755.1 uncultured Desulfobacteraceae bacterium
GGTCGGGGCCAAGCTCTTTCTCTGGCCCGTGCCGGGTTCCATCGATATCGTCATGTTGTGCCAGCTGGTTGCCATCTCTTTTGCCGCGGCCGCGGCTCTTCTCGCCGGCAGACATGTGCAGGTGGACTTTTTCGTCCCCCTCCTACCGCCGAGAATCCGCGACATCGTGGAGTGCGTCATGTCCTTCTTTGCACTGGTACTTTTCCTGCTTATTATCTGGCGTCTCAGCGCGTACGGACACTCTCTTCTCACGGGGAATGAAGTGAGCCCGACGGCATCCATCCCCTTGTATCCTTTCTCTTATGGCATCGCCCTGGCATGCATTCCCGTCAGCCTCGTCCTCTTCTCCTCATTTCTCAAGTCCCTGATGAGGTCGATCAAGAGATGAGTCCAGTCACCATCGGCATTATCGGAATCGCTGTCCTTCTCCTGTTCTTTCTCCTCGGCATGCCCGTTGCCTTCTCCATGGCCTTCGTGGGGTTTGTCGGCTTCGCCTACCTGGCAGGCCTCTTCCCTGCCCTCAGTCTCATCGCCCAGGACATCTTCGGTGAGTTCTCATCCTATCCGCTCTCCGTCATCCCCATGTTTATCCTGATGGGCACCTTTGCCTTTGCTTCGGGGATCAGTAAACGCCTGTACGAGACGACCTACGCCTGGTTGGGACACCGGCGGGGCGGCCTGACCATCGCCACCGTGCTCGCCTGTGCCGGGTTCGCGGCCATATGCGGCTCAACAGCAGCGACGGCGGCGACGATGGGCAAAATCTCGCTCCCTGAGATGAAGAAATACGGGTACGACGACAAACTTGCCACGGGCACGGTCGCCGCGGCAGGGACCCTCGGCATCCTCATCCCGCCGAGCACAATCCTGATCGTTTACGGCATATTGACCGAGGAATCCATCGGAAAACTTTTCATCGCAGGAATACTGCCCGGGCTCCTCCTGAGCCTCGCATTCGTATCCACGGTACTGTTTCTCTGCCTGCGCAACCCTGCTCTGGGCCCCCCGGGGACACGGGTAGGATGGAAAAAGAGATTCACGGCGACAGCCGGGATTATCGAGGCCATGATCCTCTTTCTCCTGACCATCGGAGGTCTGTTCCTGGGATGGTTCAGTCCCACCCAGGCCGGCGCCATCGGGGCAGGTGGAGCCTTGTTGATCGGTCTGGCCCGGGGTCAGCTCACCTGGCAGAAGTTCGTCGACGCCGCAAAGGAAGGCCTGGGAACAGCCTGCATGGTCATTTTCATCATCACCGGCGCCGTGATCTTCGGCCATTTTCTGGCCATCACCACCATACCGTTTCTTCTGGCCGACACCGTCGCAAGCCTCCCCATTCCCCCGGTGGGGGTCATGGCGGTCATCATCTTCATCTATTTCATCGGCGGCTTTTTTATGGATTCAATGGCCCTGGTGGTGGTCACCATTCCCATTTTTTTCCCGGTTGTCATGAAGCTGGGATTCGATCCCATCTGGTTCGGGGTGATCATCGTACTCGTTGCCGAAATGGGGGTGATCACACCCCCGGTTGGGGTCAATGTCTTTGTAATTAAGGGCATTGCCCCGGATATTCCGCTCCATATCATTTTCAGGGGCATACTCCCTTTTCTTGTGGCACTGGTGATAGTCACGATTCTCCTGGTAGCATTCCCGCAGATCGCCACGTTCCTGCCCTCTTTCGTTGCGGGGTGAAGCCTGTCCTCGAAAGTGACTATAGTGACCTAAAATGCCTAGAGTGACTAGAGTTGAGGAATTTTTGCCATTCTATTGAATAAAAAGCGAAGCTTTCCATTAACTCTAGGCACTCTAGTTCACTCCGAACTCTAGATCACTTCTTTCTATCCCTGTCCTCTTTCTCCTGTAAGGACTTTCCAGGTCCTTCTCTGGAGAAAGCTCCCCTCCACATTCCCTTCCATTTCCAGAAACATCTTCCAGGGAACCGCAAAGGAAAGCAGATCCCTGCCGAGCTGTTTCCTGATATTTTCCCTGGCGGAAATATCGGTGAGACCGACAACAGCCCGCGGATTCTCGGATTGCGCCTCTCTGTAGGGAAAAATGCCGATGGTCTGGCAGCCGGCGGCATACGGGATGGTAACGTTATCCGTCCCCTGTCTGTCATAGTTGGCGAGGATCACAAGGCCGGAAAGCTGGTCCGGATCTGCCAGGAATATGACGATTTCAGGCTCCTTTTCTCCGGGATCTACTGCCTCCAGGGGCTTGAACGCCACGTATTTTGACGGAACATCCATGAACGGCATGCTTTCAACGAACGCCTTCACCCGTTCGGGAGATTTCAGGTACCTTTCCCCCTCAAGAAAGTCTTCGAGAAAGTCTTTTGTGACGAAGTCCTTAATCTTTTCAGCCGCCGCCTTCCCTCTTTCCCACTGTCCGTTCCCGGTGGAGAGGAAATAGTAGAAACACTCGATGCCGCCGGGAAACGTGAGGTACTGGTTTCCAAATCCGAGGCCGACCCCGCCTCCCCAGCACCCGCACGTATCCTGGGTGAAAACCGCGGTTTTGCCCTTGGCCGCCCTGGCGAGCATCCACATGACGCATCCCCACTTGCCCGCCTTGAACTGCCCTGCCCCCTCCGGCGCCTCATCTGTCCAGAGAATGGCAACAGGTGCATATTTCAAATTCAATGCCTCTTTAATCTTACTTTTCATGTTTCCTGCCTCCTCTCTCATTCCTGTTTCCACTTTTATTCATCTTTATCTTCCCCAATCCTTTCAAGGAAATTATCCCGGCGTTCTTTCTTCCATTGGGAACAAAAGGCCGGCTTCGCCTTCCCCACCCTCTTGTTGCACAGAGAACAGGCCGGCTCACACGGTACAATGGGGTCGGGCACCTCCCCTTTTGCCTTCCTCGGCCACAGCGGGTCTGCAAAAAGGACCCTTGCCAGGCCCACCAGGTCGGCCCGGCCTTCCCGGAGTATCTTTTCAGCCGTGGAAGGCGACTGTATCCTGCCTGCTGCGACAACCGGAGTTGCCGCAACAGATGCCTTGATTTCACCGGCAAAAAGGGCCATGTAGCCCTCGGATTTCTCTGCTTCAACATAGTCGGGGAGGCGAAAGGAATCATACGTCCCCGCCATGACGGAGAGGTATGCAACGCCCCTTCCCTCCAGTTCCCTGGCAAAGGGAATCGTTTCCCGGGTATGGAGTCCATCGGGAAGCCATTCATCAGCCAGAAAACGATAGCCGACAGGATACTCTCCTCCAACCGCGTCCATGACGGCGTCCGTTGCCTCCAGCGGAAAACGCATGCGATTTTCGAGGTTCCCACCGTAGGCATCCCGGCGATGATTGGTCCGGGGGGACAGGAACTGGACCATGAGGTACCCGGTGCCCCCGTGGAGCTCCACCCCGTCGAATCCTGCTTGCTTCACCCGTCTTG
Source organism: uncultured Desulfobacteraceae bacterium (assembly GCA_964511755.1). GTDB lineage: Bacteria > Desulfobacterota > DSM-4660 > Desulfatiglandales > Desulfatiglandaceae > B46-G9. The sequence goes on from CAZEGG010000311.1 coordinate 3,394, forward strand.
CCCCGTCTGCAAAGGCCTGCACAACCTTGCGGATTTCCTTCAGGGTCATTTCTCTGGGAACAATCTTCCCTGTCTTGACCGGCGAGGGCGCAAATCTCTCCTGCGGGTAGGCATACCGTCCAGCGTGATTGAGCTGCAGGAAAGCGAGGGCCCCCTGGTCATGAATAGTTTTGGCCAGCTCTGCAAGGCCGGAAATGTACCGGTCATGGTCCGCCCGCAGAATATAAGGGGACCCGGACCCGGAGGGATCCACGGAGACATTTTCCACAACAACCAGTGAAACGCCTGACGCGGCCATTTCCCGGTAGTGATCCAGGACCAGCGGGGTCACTTCGCCATTCAGGTCGGCATAGCCGAGAAACAAAGGGGCCATGATCAGCCTGTTTTTCAAAGAAAGTCCCTTGATTGTATATGGAGTAAACACCAACGACGATGCATTCATATCTCTTCTCCTTTCTAATCTAAAATCATACAGGGAAAGGTCGGGAAAGACAACCGCAGAAAAGGACTTGACAGGCATGAAGCCCGTACTTATAGTACTGACCGGTCAGTTCTGGTGAAAACGGAATGCGAAAGGAGCACCACATGCCTGAAGCCAAAGAAGACAAGCGTCAAAAAATCATGGACGCCGTGGAAAGGCTTTTTACCAGCCGAAGATTCCACGAAATCACCTTGGATCAGGTGGCCCAAAAGGCAGGAGTCGGAAAGGGTACAATCTATCTCTATTTTCAGGACAAAGACAATCTTTTCTTCCAAACCGCCATATCGGGCTTTGACGAACTGTGCGGACTGTTGACGCGAAAAGTCTCGGACAGTGCGCCGTTCTATGATCAGCTGCTGAATGCCTGCATCCAGATCGGAACCTTCTTCCGCAGCAGAAAGCAACTGGTTCGTATGATCCAGAATGATGAAAATCGCATGTACTGGCAGAAGGGAAACATTCGTGAGCGATGGATGGAAA
>CAZEGG010000312.1:0-4351 GCA_964511755.1 uncultured Desulfobacteraceae bacterium
GTCTGTGTATGGGGATTGATGAAGACACATTGGGAATCCACATGAATCAGCTCGATATTACTGAAATTACATCTTTTTTAAATCAGGAGTAGAACATGTCAAAAGAAAAGACAGGCGCAGTAATGGTGGTCGGCGGCGGGATTACAGGGATGCAGGCGGCATTGGATCTTGCCAATGCAGGTTATTATGTCTACCTGGTTGAGAAATCCGGGTCCATCGGCGGGATTATGTCGCAGCTGGACAAGACCTTTCCGACCAATGATTGTGCCATGTGAATTATCTCGCCCAAACTGGTCGAGGTCGGCCGGCACATCAACATCGAACTGCTTACACTTTCGGAAGTCACACAGATTTCCGGCGCCGAAGGGAACTTCGAAGTCGAGGTAGTGCAGAACCCCCGATACGTGGATACGTCTCGGTGCATTGCCTGCGGACTCTGCGCGGAGAAGTGCCCCAAGAAGGTCCCCAACGCATACGACGGAGGATTGGCACCCAGAAAGGCCGCTTACGTCAAGTATGCCCAGGCGGTCCCACTCAAGTATGCCATCGATGCGGCGCATTGCATCTATCTCACCAAAGGGAAATGCCGTGCGTGCGAAAAAATCTGTCCCCGCCAAGCCATCAACTTCAAGGATCAAAAGCAGATCCATCATCTCCACGTGGGCGCGGTGGTCCTCGCGGAAGGAACGAAGACCTTCGACCCCGGCGTTCATGACACCTACGGTTACACGAAACACCCGAACATCATGACCAGTCTCGAGTTCGAAAGGGTGCTCTCTTCTTCGGGACCCTACGGCGGCCACCTGGTGCGTCCATCCGACCGCAAAGAACCAAAAAAGATCGCCTGGTTTCAGTGTATCGGCTCCAGGGACGAACATCCGGGCGCGAACGCTTACTGCTCCTCCGTCTGCTGTACCTATGCGGTCAAAGAGGCGATGCTCGCCAAAGAGCATTCCAAGGGCGCAGTCGACACCGCGATATTTTACATCGACATCCGCACCAACGGAAAAGACTTCGAAAGGTACTACAACCGGGCGAAGGACGAAATGGGGGTGCGCTTTATCAAGTCGAGAGTCACCAACGTGACACCGGTCAACGGGACGGGACGGCACCTGATTCGTTATGTGGACGCATCCGGAAAGCGGGTCGAGGAAGAATTTGATATCGTGGTCCTCTCTGTCGGGCTGGCGATGACCAAAGAAGGAGTGGAGTTGGCGAGAAAACTGGGAGTCGACACTGATCCATACGGTTTCGCTCGGGTCAGCAGCTTTCAACCGGTGCAGAGTTCCACCCCCGGTATCTACGTCTGTGGGGCCTGCCAAGCCCCCAAGGACATTCCCTCCTCGGTCATCGATTCGAGCGCGGTGGCGGGTGTGACCGCAAGCAGGCTGGCGAAGACCAGGTGGAGCCTGACCCGCACGAAGTCCGTGCCGGAAGAGAGAAAAGTCCGGGGAGAAGCCACCCGGATCGGTGTTTTCGTGTGCTGCTGCGGGTCCAACATCGCCGGGATCGTGGATGTGGACGCCGTGGTGGAATTTGCCAAAGGTCTCCCCGGGGTCTCCTATGCCGAGAAGAACCTGTTCAGCTGCTCTCAAGACACCCAGGAGAAGCTGGCCCAGGCGGTCAAGCAGCATCGTCTCAACAGGGTGGTCGTGGCGGCCTGCACCCCCAAGACCCATGAGCCTCTCTTTCAGGAGACAATGAGAAATGCGGGCCTCAATAAATATCTATTCGAGATGGCCAATATCCGGAATCAGTGCTCCTGGGTCCACAAGGACGATCCGGTACGCGCCACCCTCAAGGCAAAAGACCTGGTTCGAATGGCGGTGGCCAAAGCGGGCCTCCTGGAACCCCTGTCTGAACCCGGTCTTCAGATTGAACAGAAGGCGCTCATCATCGGCGGGGGCATCGCGGGAATGACTGCGGCGAAAACCCTGGCGGGACAGGGATTCCGGACTTACCTGGTGGAGAAGAGCAGCCGGTTGGGCGGTAACGCACGCTCCATCCACGAGACATGGCGAGGAGAGAAAGTTCCCGAATTCGTTGCCTCATTGGCGGAAGAGATACAATCGAATGAGAACATCGAGATTTTTTTCAATGCCGGGGTCAAGCATGTTGAGGGATTCGTCGGCAACTTCAGGACCACGGTACAGATGGAAAAGGAGAGCAGGAACCTCATCCATGGGGTAACGATCATCGCGACAGGGGCCTCCGAGCTCAAACCCGACCTGTACCTCTATGGCGAGGATCCGAGGGTCGTCACCGGCCTGGAACTCCAGGAACGGTTTCTCAGGAAGGATCCCTCCCTCGGCCAAATCCGCTCAGCAACCTTCATCCAGTGTGTGGGTTCACGAATCCCGGAACGCCCCTATTGTTCGAAAATTTGCTGCACCCAGTCCCTCAAGAGCGCGTTGAAACTGAAGGAACTGAACCCGGAAATGGCCGTCAGCATCCTCTACAGAGACATGCGCCCCTACGGCCTGAGAGAACTCCTCTACCGGGAAGCCCGTTCCCGGGGGATCGTCTTCGTCCGGTACGATTCGGAAAAGCCGCTGGAGGTTGCTCTCGACGGAGGCAACCTCCAGGCGAAATTCACCGATTGCGTCCTCAGACGTTCCATGGTGATTCAACCGGAGCTTCTTGTGCTCGCCGCAGCCGTAACGCCTGAACAGGAGAATCCGCTCGCGCACTTTTACAAAGTGCCGCAGAACGATGACGGATTTTTCATGGAGGCCCATGCCAAACTTCGTCCCGTCGACTTTGCAACCGAAGGCGTCTTCGTCTGTGGTCTTGCCCACTCGCCGAAGCCTATCGATGAATCCATCACCCAGGCGCAGGCAGCGGCCGGCCGTGCCGCCACTCTCCTATCTGCAAAAACCATGACGGTGAGCGGAACGGTAGCGGAAGTCGATCCGGCCTACTGCAGCAGGTGTGGAGTCTGCGTCTCGATCTGCCCGTACGGCGCGCCGATGATGGCGGAGAAAAGCGGAAAGGCGGAGATCCAGCCAACCTTATGCAAAGGGTGTGGTCTGTGTGCGGCCTCGTGCCGGTCCGGGGCCATCCACCTGAAAGGCTTCGATACTCCACAGATCATGGCCATGATCGAGGCGTCGGTCTGATTCGTCGCCACGGCTCACCACCTCCCCGGGGACCGAGAGTCACGCAGAAGAAGGGGCTGACCCGCATGGGCATGGACCCGTCTTTGGACGTCAAAGCACGGAAGAACTGAATGAACCTCATATTTGATATTATAGTTTGACAAACCGGACGGGAAACGTTAACAAATCCCTCAGAGGGGCCGACTCGCCGGATTTTTGCGGTTCGATGAACATGACACAAAAGGAGGGAGAATATGCTGTATATTGACGACCTTCGATGCACCATCCTATTGAGCCATCTCACCGACCTGATGTTGAAGAAACTCCTGGAGGTTACCTCCAAACTGACATACGACGCCGGGGAATATATCTTCAGGGAAGGGGAGTATGCGGGGCGCCTCTTTTCCGTGCACGAGGGACGCGTGGGTCTGGAGATCCCCAAGAACCCCGGCACTCAGATCCGGTTGACCGAACTCACAAGAGGCATGACGTTCGGCATCTCCGCCCTTGTGGACACGGAAAACAAGAAGTACCTGGGGCATGCGAAGTCTCTGACTAACACGGTGATCTTAGCCTGGAAGGGCGAGGCATTGGAGAAGCTTTTCGTGGAGGACAACGAAATGGGATATCTCTTCATGCGAAGGATTGCCAACATCCTCAATAGAAGACTACAGGTCACGAATGCTCAACTCGCGGAGATCTGTAACTAGTACTCGATTCTTCTCACATTCTCCTCCGGGTCTCCCGGATCGTCCTGCCTGATCGGGCGACTCACTTTTCGCTCCTCATCCTCTCTCCCTTGCCAAAGAAAGGAGAAAACAGGAGGCCGGGAGGAAGCGCTCGGTCCTGCTCATCACGACCCTGCGCACATCTTTTTCTTGACGCACAGAGGCATGTTCATTATACTCCATCCTCGAAAGAGCGAACTTTTATCACCTTAAACACCGCTCATGGAAACGAAGGCGGTCTTTCAGTACCCCATTGTTCCCTGCGATTGGCGATAGCGTTTTATGAGTTGTATAGCAAAGGGAGTGCGGGAGATGTGAGGATCTATTTTGAGCCCCAGCCCTCCGACTCGGACATGCGGTAAATAGTTTTCCGATTCCGGAAAACAATGCTGCAGATGAAACGGCATGCTGCATGTCGGTAACAGCCTGATGTGGCAACCCCCCGAGATTTGACCAACCGACTTTGCCCTACGACCCACATTCACTCTTTTCATTGACACAGCCGAGATGCTGCACGCGGCGGAA
>CAZEGG010000313.1:0-4342 GCA_964511755.1 uncultured Desulfobacteraceae bacterium
CTAATTTTGCGCACGGCGCCCTCTACGTCATATGCGGTTTTATCGTCTGGAGCTTTTTGCGGCGAGCAGGCTTGAACTATTTCTTGAGTATCGTCATTTCCATGATCATAACGGGGATCATCGGTGCGTTGATGTACCAGTTCATCCTCATCCGCGTGCGCGGGATGGCCATTTCCGAGATCATCGCCTCTTACGCCATCGGTCTTGCGATCCTGGAGGGTTTGCGATGGTGGGGATTCAAGGGCATGAGCAATACCCTGCCGGCCTTTTGGGAAGGAAGCATCATGATCAGCGGTGTGCCCGTGGATTTCCAGCGGATCCTGGTAGTCGCGATCGGTTTCGCAGTTGTGGGTTTCCTCTGGGTTTTTACCCATTACACGCGGCTGGGGCTGGCACTCAGGGGCATGGCACAGGACGAACGGGCAGCGCTGATGCTGGGCATTGACTCGGATATTATGGCTGTGGTGGCAATGGCTTTCGGCGCCATGCTCGCGGGACTTGCCGCGGTGCTGTTGCTGCCCCTGGGGAATATCGTGGTGGAAAAAGGGTACAGCGTCCTGATTCAGGCAATCGCGGTTTGTATCGTAGGGGGACTGGGGAGCTGGATGGGTGCGGTCCTGGCGTCATTTCTCATCGGTTTTGCCCAGATCCTGACCACTGTGTATATCGGGTCCCAGTTCCAGATGGTGGTTGCGCTCCTTGCCATTATCCTGACCCTCATCCTTCGGCCGTCCGGCCTGTTCGGCCGGCAGAAGGAACTGGAAGAAAGGGTGTAAATTGAACGTGGAGCAGCGTCGAAAGGAACGGCTTGACCGAGGAATCAAGGTTCGAACCGATACCATTTATGCGCTTATGTCCGTCAGAGAGTTGGCCTACCTGACCCTGCCGAGATTTGTCCTGATTGCCGGCATGCTGGTGCTGCCCCTGGCGATGCCGGGCCTGTACTGGCAGCGGGTGATCTCCATTGTCTGCATTTATGCCATTCTGGCGTTGAGTTTTGATTTTCTGGCCCATTTTTTGGGCCTGGTCTCTCTCGGCGGGGCCTTTTTTATGGGGGTGGGGGGATATATCACCGCTCTATTGAATACAAACTTAGGAATGCCCCCCCTGCTGAGTGTGCCCATCGCCGCGGTGGGCGGTGGACTCATCTGCACCCTGCTTCTGCTGCCCTGTCTTCCCCTGCGGGGCGTCTATTTTGCCATAGTGACCCTTATGTACCCCCTGGCCATGGCCCGCATCATCGAGGCCCTGGATATTCTCGGAGGAACCGACGGGATTATGGGGGTGGCGAGCTTTCCGAACCGCTGGGTGGAACAGTACCTGGTTATCGCCATGGTTCTGGTATTCCTCTTCGGGATAAGACGGCTGGTAAATCAGGACATCGGACTGGTATTCCGCGCGGTGAAAGACAATGACCAGGCGGTGAAGGCATCCGGCATGAGCATCACTCACTATAAGGCCGTTGCCGTATTCATAGCTTCCGGAATCGGATGCCTGAGCGGAGCCTGTCTGGTCCATATCTATATGTGGTCGGGGATATCCCTTTTTGCACTTGATTTTTCAATACTGCCCATCGCGGCCACGGTCATCGGGGGAAGCGGCACTCTGGTGGGTCCGGTACTCGGGTGCTTTATCCTCGTGCCTATTTCCGAACTGCTGCGTGCGTTCGGGACCCTCCGGATTGTTTTCTATTCCCTGATACTGGTGGGATTCGTGGTATTCAGGAGTGAGGGGATCATGGTGTACGGTCAGCGGAAATATCATCAGTTTGAGCGGTGGGTCAAGGTATGAGTGAGGAACCGATACTGCGGGTAATGGACGTAACCAAGGCGTTCGGCGGGATTCTTGCCCTGAACCGGTTGAGTTTTCACGTCTCCGAGGGGGACATCCTCGGCATTATCGGCCCGAACGGCTCCGGAAAGACCACCGTGGTCAATTGCATTACCGGATTCATCAGGATGAGCTCCGGTCGGGTCATTTTTCGGGGAAAGGATATCAGCGGAAAGGCTCCCCACAAAATTGCCGATATGGGGCTTACGCGAACCTTCCAGATCATGCGGCCGTATTACAGCCTGCCCGCTTACAAGAACCTGGTGATCCCGCTCTTTTCACCACGGGCCAAACGTACGGGCGGCTGGCGGGGCGGCGGCAAACTGGGCGACAGGGATACGGTCGGGATCGATATACTGGAGGAAATAGGATTCGAGAGGGATTCCTATGTCCCCTATAAACTCGCGTCCGCCCTGCCGACGGGATACCAGAAGCGCCTTGAGCTCGCCCGCTGCCTTGCGCTCAAGCCCGACATGATCATATGTGATGAGATCTTTTCGGGATTGAGCATGAGTGAAATAGCGAGCATGGTCCCTCTTATCGAGCGCCTTCAGATGGACGGCATTACCCTCATCATGATCGAGCACCGGCTCCGGGAGCTTTTCCGTGTTGCCAATCGGGTGATGGTCCTCAATTTCGGTGAAAAAATCGCCGAAGGCAGTCCCGATGAAGTTATGGCAAACGAAAAGGTCAAAGAGGCCTATTTTGGATCGGAAGAGGTGGAGGAGGTCATGAATCATGTTTGACGCCGGCGGACTGATGGTCTTCTACGAAAATATGCTGGCGCTCAACAATGTCAGTATTGCGTGCCGTGAAGACTCCATAGTGGGAGTATTCGGGGCGAACAGTGCAGGCAAATCCACGCTCATGTATACCCTTTCCGGGATTATGAAGGATATTAAACGGAAGGAGGAGATGGCAGGAGGAGAGCGCATTACGGTCTTGGGCAAGATACACTACCTGGGAAATGACATTTCAGACATGAAGCCCAGCCTTCGGGCAAAAATGGGACTCATCCTCTGTCCGGAGCGGCGCAGGATCTTCCGGGAGAGCAGCGTTATTGAAAACCTGCGTATCGGCGCATACCTTGCCCCATCATCCAAGGCCAGGGAGACCCTTGAATACGTCTTTCAGGTATATCCAGCGCTCGAAAAGCTCAAGAAAAGGATAGGCGGTTTCCTGAGCGGAGGAGAGCAGCAGATGCTGGCCATCGGGCGTGCCCTCATGGCGCAGCCAAGGCTCCTGCTCCTGGATGAACCTCTTCTGGGCTTGAGCCCTCTGATGCAGACGATTCTGGTCCGATCCACCAGGGAGATCAGGGATGAAAAAGGAATATCCATTATTGTGACTGAGCAATACGCCAGACCGGTCCTGCCGATCGTGGATTATGCGTTCATCCTGGAAAATGGCGCTGCGGTCATGGAAGGCACGCGCGAGGAACTTTTGAGCAATCCGGATGTCCGGTCGGCTTATTTCGGGGTCTGAGAAGGACAGTGCATGAAAACTGATGAGACAGCGCCGGGAAAGGAACTGACGTTCACCCGTTTTGACGCCATGTGCGAGCGGTACCCGGATAAACCGGCGGTTATATATCTTGGACAGCGGTTCTCCTATGCCCGCTTGAAAGATTTGAGCGAGAGATTTGCCGGTGCCCTTGTGGAGATGGGTGTCAGGAAGGGCGACCGGGTAATGATCTACACCGCCAACTGTGTCCAGTGGTTTATCACTTTTCTGGCTGTGCAGAAGGCCGGGGCTGTCATTGTTCCCGTTTCCCCCATCTATACGTCGTTCGAGATCGAATACATGATCAACGATTCCGGTGCCCAGACAATCATATGCCAGGACACGAATTTCTGCTATGTCAAAGAGGTGATGGACCGGACCGGATTGGACCGGGCAATTGTCACAAATCTCACAGATCTGCTTCCCTCTTGGAAAAGGTTCCTCGGCCTGCTTTTCGATAAAGTCCCACGCGGGAAGGTGGACCGCGATGAACGGGTATTTTCCTTCCGGACCCTGCTGAAACATCGTCCTTCTGCCGAGGAGGTGATCCTGGACCCTCGGAAAGACTTGTCGTATATCCTCTACACCGGTGGGACCACAGGATTCCCGAAAGGGGTTCCCGGGAATCACATGGGAATGACATCCTATGTCAATGATGTCACGGAGGATGTTGCCGGCGACCATCTCAAGGAAGGGGAAGATGTTTATATCGCTGTCAATCCTCTTTTCCACATCATGGCACTGGGGCTGAGCATGGCTGTCGGGTTGAATAAGGGAAACGCCATTCTTCTGATGCCTGTCCCCCAGGTGGACGCCATCCTTGAGACGATTCAGCGGTATCGAGTGAGATGGCTCCTGGGAGTCCCGGCGCTGTACAGGATGATTCTCGAAAATGACCGCCTTGCCCGGTATGACCTGAGCTCATTGCAGTACTGTTATTGCGGTGGCGATGTGTTGCCCGTGGAAGTCTTCAACCGGTGGGAAGGACGTTTCGGCATCCCCATCTACC
>CAZEGG010000314.1:0-4333 GCA_964511755.1 uncultured Desulfobacteraceae bacterium
TGAGGGCGGCCTCAATATCCTGGTACTTCCCTACGATGACGGAAGGGACAAAAGTATAGAGGTGCAGCAAGGGGGGCGAGCCGTTATAACTCACGGACCGGGGCAAGGCATCATCCACGGACAGTCCCTCGGCGGTGGAGAGAGGCCTTTCCAAGTTCTTGAAAAGACGCCACTTATTGCTCATGATGCTTCAGCGCTTCTCGAGACTTCGTACACGCAGGTCTCTCCTCAGTCTAAGTAACGTGATTTAATGTCCAATTTCAAAATCCAAATGTCAAATCAATGCCAAATGCCAAATGACTAAATCCCTCACCCATGCTGGAGGACCCGGATAGGTTGTACCGGTCCGGGACTGGAACGGCGTTTGGCTCCCCGAGCGGCTTCGGACCGCTCCCTGGTCCCCTCCGGCCCGGGGGAGGAGAGCCAGTCTGATCGTCGCCGCCATGAAAATTTCCTGTCATGCTGTTGTCCAGATCTTTTTTGACATTTGAGCTTTGGCATTTGGTTTTCCGGTCTGTCCGCGTTCGGCGGATAGGTCCGGGTTAGGCCTTGGCCTTCTCTTCTTCGGCCCTCTTGATTTCCTCCTCGATGAATGTGACGACTGCGTCACCGTGGAGCAGGTTTCCCAGATCCTCATCCAAACTACTCGCCTCTATGACGAGGATCCAGCCTTTGCCGTACGGGTCGGTATTGATCAGGCTTGTATCTTCATCCAGGTCTTCGTTGACCTCGGCGATTTCGCCGGAGACCGGCGCGACAAGTTTGCCTATCCATTTCCTGGACTGGATCTTCCCGCAGACCTCGCCCTGTTCCACCTCGTCTTCTTCCTCGGGCAAATCCACGAACACGATGTCCCCGGCCTCTTTTTGGAAGAAGTCCGTCATTCCTACGGTAACCTTGTCGCCATCCACGCGTGCCCAGCTGTGTTCTTTGTGATAATAGAGATCGTCAGGTAAGTTGTACCCTTTGATATCAGCCATGTTCCTCTTCTCCTTTCCATAGAAAATATCAGTGAATCCGATTGACCTTCAAGTATGGATAACGTAAGCCGGATTTTGCTCCGGGGGCGTTGGTGCACATCATCAATGCGCGCGTGAAGCTGCCGAGGGGTGGTCAGGGCGCTATTCAAATCGTGCCTTGACCGTCCGCGCGTGGATGGGAAGTCCCTCTGCTTCCGCCAGTGTGACGACAACGTCCTTGAGTCCGGCAAGACCCTCCTTGCTCAGGTACTGGAAGGTGGGTTTCTTGATGAAATCGTCCACCGAGAGCCCTGAAAACATCCTTGCGCACTGTCCCGTGGGAAGAACATGATTGGTTCCTGAGGCATAATCGCCCACCGGGACCGGCGCGTACGGTCCCAGAAAAATGGATCCCGCGTGGTTGATCCGGTTCAGGGTGATAAAAGGATCGCGTGTCAGGATCTGCAGGTGTTCGGCGGCGTACTCATTGGTAAAATCGACGGCCTGCTCCATGCTGTCCGCGATAAGCACCGAGGAGTGCCTGGTGAGTGATGATGCAAGGATGTCTTTTCGAGCCAGGGATTCAAACTCTCTTTCGATAACAGCACACACAGCGTCGGCCAGTTGTGCAGAGGTGGTCACAAGCACGGCCGCGGAATCGGGGTCATGTTCGACTTGTGAGAGGAAGTCCAAAGCAATCAGTTCGGGATCGCCCGACTCATCGGCCAGGATGAGGGCCTCGCTGGGACCTGCCGGTGAATCGATGTCCACCTGCCCGTATACCAGCATTTTTGCCGCGGTCACATACTTGTTTCCGGGACCGACTATCTTATCCACGCGCGGCATGGTCTCGGTGCCGTATGCCAGACCGGCGACGCCCCATGGGCCGCCGACCTTGAAAATGCGGTCACACCCTGCGATATCTGCAGCCACCAGTGTGGCGGGATTGGCAAGCATGCCTTTTGAGGGAGGGGTTACCGCGATAACCTGTCCCACACCTGCAACCTTTGCCGGCAGAACGGTCATCAGAATGGAGCTGGGATAGACCGCGGTGCCTCCCGGGATATAGCAGCCCACGATGTCCATGGGCCTGGTGATCCGTCCGGCAAGTATGCCTTTGGAGACCTCGATGGACCACATCTCCCTTTCGATCTGGGCGCGATGGAACCGTTCGATATTTGCTGCGGCAACCTTGAGGCAATCAACCACCTTTGAATCCACCTGCCTGTAAGCGTTTTCGATCTCTGCGTGCGTGGCCTCGAGGTCGGTCTCGGCGATGTCGTCCTTGTGCTTGCGGTAGTGGCTGAGGGCCACCGCATTGCCCCGTTCTTTCACGTCTTCCACGATCTTTCGAACATCATTCAGGATATTGGAGATGTCCTCCATAGACCTCTCCATGATGGATTTTCGTTTTTCGCGGGTCAATCCCGCTATGCGTTCGGCTTTCATTTTCATATTTCTGTTCACTCCTTCTCTTTTTTTGCATTGCAGTAGTCTCTGAGCGCGTCTCTGGTGCTCTGGAAGGCGAGCCGATCCCAGGGGATCTCTTCAGCATGAAATAACCCGGTCTCCGCAGTCTCGTCTCCGGCTATCAGATCCCCGGAAAGCGCGCTGGCGGCGTATACCACCACGACCTGTGTGTTCCCGGGATAAGAATAGACCCCCACAAGATGTTGAATCCGGATGTTGAGGCCGCATTCCTCCCTGGTTTCCCTGACAGCGGCAGCCGTCACTTCCTCCCCCCGATCCACGTATCCTCCGGGCATCACCCACCGGCCTTTCTGGGGCTCGATCCCCCTTTTCAGCAATAGGATCCTGCCTCCCAATTCCATCACCGAGCAGGCGACCACCTTGGGGTCGAGATAGAATACGAACCGGCACCGGGAACAGAGAAGCCTCGGGGGCTCGGTTTGCTTCAGGGTGACGGCATTGAGATCACTGCCGCACACGGGACAATAGTGAAACTCTGGTTCATGATGGCTCATTTTTTCTCCTGAATCCTCATAGCGAGTTTTCATTGTTTTTTCCAGGGAATTCTTGCGCCATGGAACGAAAAATCCGCCCCAATCAGCCAGATGAAATCCGCGGCGTTTTTCTTGAAGGTGGTCTGCGGGTCCGCTGCGTGGATGACGACGGTCGCCATAGGAATGGAGATCCTCCTGATTACCCTGTCCGGAATACCGTACCGATTCAAAATGTGCCCGTTTCCCGCGAATACAACCAGATTTCCTCGATGGGTTTTGAGGAAATTCGCGATATGTTCCGCCATGGTGTCTTCCCAGACGCACTGTGCCTGGTAGAAGAATTCGAAATTCCCGATGTCCTGATGTGCATGCATTCGATAGATTTTCTCGAGAAAGGCACGCTCATCCTGATTTGTGAGATCGATATGCCGTGCAATCTGATCCCGTTCCTGAGGGGTTAAGGCGTCAAGGCCCTGCTTCGCGACCTTGGTTACGATTTTCGGAGGGGCATTGATGGCAAGGAGTTTTCGCCGGTTTTCCTTGGTTGCAAGGACGAGGGGTCGATAGAATCGGTAAGGAAATCCCCAGTTTCTGTACCAGTGGGCCTCTTTCAGAAACGCCGTTTCATCCACTTTTCCTTGAAGATAACGGTCTATGGCCTGCTGCTGCTCCTCCTGGAAGAATTCCATCGCAACATCCGGCCGGAGCTTACCCGCCATCAAGGCTTGCAGTATCTGTACCTCCATCAGGTGATCCTCCGGCCTGGAGTGCACCTCTCCCACGAAAACAAGGCGCTTTTCCCTGAGCTGGCCGATCATATCTTCAAATGAGGTAATCTTTCCTTCCGGCAATGAGATAATATGGCCGGGATAAAAGGGACGCGCAAGTCCCTCTACCTTGGCCGCCGGTATCCTGATTGGTCTGTTTCCGGCGCATCCGCCCATACTGAATATGAACAGCGCCAGTGCAAATGGGACGGTTCTCCTCAGAATGAGGTGCATTGTTTGATTCCTCTCGTCGTATCGGCTGAAGGGTATTGACTCACTCATCCCTATCATTTACGTTTGTCTTATGCAAATGAAAGGTTTCTCTCGCGGATGAACCGAAGAAGATAACGTGCCGTGGATACTCATGAACAGAGAATAAGCTCCGGTGTGCGCTTCAGGTATGAACCGACCGGGACCAAGGTCCCGCCCGGCCTTCCTCAGGCGCCGGGAGTGTACATTTTCAAGGATGCCTCGGACCATGTCATCTATGTAGGCAAGGCCAAACATATCAGGAAAAGGGTCCAATCCTATTTCAGAGCCGTTGACGGGATGCCCAGGAAGACCGCACTGATGATGAAGAAGGCGCGCTCCCTCGACTGGATCCTGACAGACAGTGAGAATGAGGCTTTCATCCTCGAGAGTA
>CAZEGG010000315.1:0-4255 GCA_964511755.1 uncultured Desulfobacteraceae bacterium
GGGCATCCGGACTGCGCATGCTGTACGAAATGTATCTCCAGCTGAACGGCAGGGCCGGCGAGCGTCAGATCGAAAACCCCAGATACGGTCTCACCCACAACCTGGGAGGAGTGCCCTTCATGAATGTATGCAGCGTTGCCATCATAGGAAAATACGGAGAGTAGGGCTCGGGCCGGAGGCAGCTAGTGCTTGATATCACCCCGATAATGAATTCGTCCGCGGAGGAGATCCTCGCCTTCAAGACCTGCTGCCGCTTCAATGCCTGGGATCAGAATCTCGAGATCATGGTGAAGAACAACGGCGACCGGCCGATCGTGGTCACGAGCTGTTTTGACCTCGAAAGAGATGAGGGGGTGAGACGCTTCGATACACTGCTGCCCAGCGGCAACCAGAGGATCGGACCCGGGCAGTTCATCTGCTTTTACTGCTTCATGGATGAGCAGGTATGGAATCAAGCGAAACGCATGGTCTTTTTCGATACTGAGGGGAACAGGTATCCCGTGTCCATCCTTTCTGAATGAAGGTGTCTTTGCCGTCACCCGGTACCGGTCCCGCGGGAAGGAGAAAAACATGGACGTGATCCAGTACAGCCAGGAACACAATATATTCAGAGACGCCGTCAGGAAATTCTTTGAAAAGGAAGTGACCCCCCATATTGAAGAATGGGAGGAGGCTGGTATTGTTCCCAGGAGCGTCTGGAAAAAGATGGGGGATCAGGGCTTCCTGTGCACCGATGTGGCTGAGGAATACGGCGGTGCGGGCGGTGACTTCCTCTATTCGGTCATCCTGACCGAGGAACTGGGGAAGACCGGATTTACCGGCCTGGCCGCGCCGCTCCACAGCGATATAATTGTCCCGTACATAACATCCTATGCCCCGGAAGAGCTCAAACAGAAGTACCTGCCCGGGTGCGTTTCAGGAGATATCATAACGGCCGTGGCCATGACGGAACCGAACACCGGGAGCGACTTGGCGGCCATCAGGACCGGCGCCGTTGAAGACGGGGACGACGTGGTCATCAACGGGCAGAAGACATTCATCAGCAGTGCTCTCAACTGCGACCTCGTGGTCCTGGCAGCCAGAGACCCTGCCATCGAAAATCCGTACCAGGCAATTGATCTCTACCTGGTGGAGGCGGATACTCCCGGTTTTGAGAAGGGAAAGAAGATACGGAAGGTGGGCTGGCACGCCCAGGACACTGGAGAGCTCTTCTTCAACGATTGCAGGGTCCCCAAGGCCAATCGGCTGGGACGGAAGGGGGGCGGCTTCCTCATGCTCATGGAAAAGCTCCAGCAGGAAAGGCTCATGTGCTCCATCATAGGCCAGGTGGCCGCTGAGCGGATGCTTGAAATGACCATAGCCTATTGCAAAGAGAGGACCGCCTTCGGCCGGCCCATCTCCAAGTTTCAGAATACTCAATTCAGGATCGTGGAAATGGCCACGGAGATAAAGCTGGGCAGGGCCTTTCTGAATCAATTGATCGTGGACCACATGGAGGGCCGGAACATCGTGGTGGATGTGTCCATGGCGAAATACTGGATTTGTGAAATGGCCATGCGCGTGGCCGACGGATGCGTGCAGTTCCACGGGGGATACGGCTACTGTGAAGAATATCCCATCGCCAGGGCGTGGAGAGACGCGCGGGTCCTGTCCATATTCGCGGGCACCAGCGAAATCATGAAGAATATCGCGGCCAAATTCATGGGGCTTTAGCCCGGATTTCTCTTCCTGTCAGAGGAAACGAACTCCACTGAAGAAACCGTCGGGATTCGCTTCCACGGCCTCTTTCATGTTGACGACGTAGCCGGGCCGCACTTCATCCCGCCACCTCGGATACCCTCCCTGCCAGACATAGAGGAGAAGTGCCTGAAACGCTTCCCGCTTGAATCTGTATTCCCCGAAGCCTGCCTCCCCTTTTCCCGCGTCCAGAAAGACGGGGATTTCTATCTCGACGGCATAGTCCCTTATGAGCCCTTCCACCAGGTCCCTGGTCCTGTACCCTTCAGGATTCTGCTTAAAATCATCCTGTTGTTCCGGGAACGGAAATTTCTTATAGACCTCGCCGATGAACCCGCTGAAGCGTACACCGTGGATGGCCCCCATCAGGTCGCCGATATCTTCAGAAGGGCGGATGTGGAACACCGGCCACCTCGTTTCAAGGTGCTGCGCCGCTTCCTCCCCGGCCAGAGACGAAATCCACCCGCAGAAATCCGAGGCAAAGAAAAAGTAGTGCTCCAGCAACAGCATGTCGGATTCAATGTTGAAAAATCCGAAGGCAACCGTCCCGTGGCTGACGGATTCAAATGCGAGCGGCATACTCGTTTTCCTCCTTGCTCTGATTATCAGGCGATCTAAAGGACTCACAACAGAGAACATCATTGCTGTCCGGAGCAAAAACCCTTTTTCAACCTGTTTTTGTGCGATCTTGGGAGAGACTTACACGAGCAGTTTCCAGATCAGGCATTAGCAAAGCCGACGTCCCAGAAAGGCATAAAAAGGATATCGGTGTTGTCTATCTTCATTTTTTCTCGAAAACTCAGGTTGATAATCCAAGCTGTTTCAGGTTTGTACTTGTTAATGAAACTCCTCATGGATCGCCCTATTTCGGGTCGCTTCAAGTCTTTGTATTTGACTTCCACAGGGATTATCCGTCTCCCGATGGCTATGACAAAATCCACCTCGGCCTTATCGGTTGTTCGCCAGAAATGAATCTCGGCAGGGCTGAAAAGATACTTTTCTTGAAAAAATGCCCAGACGAAATTTTGAAAAACAAAGCCGGCATCCCTGGATGCATTGAGATTTCCAAACAGTCCGAGGGTGTAATTTCTAAGACCCAGATCATGGAAATAGACCACCGGAGATTTCGTAATCTCTTTACGGATATTCGTAAAATAGGGGGGAACCCTTTGCACAATGAAGGTCTTCTCGGCATACCAGAGATAATTCTTAACGGTTTGAACAGAAATGCCTAAAGTGGAGGAAAGTTCTGAGTAATTGATCATTTTCCCTGTCTGGGAGGCCATCAGTTTGACAAGGGAACTGAATGCTTCTGTCTTTTCAACCCGCAAAAGATAGGAGATGTCCCTTTCAAGATAACTGCGATAAATTTCATCGATAATTCTTCGCTTTTCCTTAAGCTCCTCCTCCAGGAGAACACGCGGATAGCCGCCGAAATTCATATACTGATCCAGCAGCTCCTTGGTTCTGTGGGCCTCCAGGGCAAAAAACTCCTGAATTGAATCCCTATAGCGATAATTCGTTTTGAAATGAACGAACTCCTCAAAAGACAAGGTGTTCAGTTGAAAGACCCTTTTCCTGCCGGCCAGGGATTCATGGATCTTTTCCTTTAACTCAAGACTTCCCGAACCGGATACGACGAACTTGTAAGGCAGGTCCTGGTCGTATAGTCCTTTGAGAAAGAGTCCCGCATTTTCTTTGCGTTGAATCTCATCAATAAACACATATCCCTTCTTCTTGCCCAGCTCCAGTTCGATCTTCCTTAACAGGTTGCCTTGGGACATGAAAAAAGTCTGATCTGATTCAAAATCAAGGCTCAGGAACAAAGTAGGCTCCGCCAGTTTATCAAGGTAATCTTTTAGCAGGAGCATGAGCGTGGTTTTACCCGCCTGTCTGGGGCCTACGATCAGGCTGATCTCCTTTTTGAGAATGTGCTCTCTGAGATCTTCGAAAAGTTTTCGCTCAATCATGGTTTTACTTTAAACCGATAATTCACAAAGTCAACTTATATTATTATTCAAAAAACGGCCTTTTTGTCCTCGAAAAGCTCGATATAGGGCCGGGATAAGCCTGCTTTATGGATGCCGCTTCGGCCTCGAACCGATTCTCTCAAGTTCTCTCATATACCTGGCAAAGAGCGCTGGATGCCACTCTTTCATTTTTTCCCTGACCTGTATCAGATCCACCTTCTTGATGAATTTCATTATGGGTGCGTTATCCGAAATAACCATAGCGTGATAGAAAAGTCCGGGAACATGCGCGTTGTCCTCATCCCTGCCATAAATCTTAAGTAGCTCCAGATAATGCTTGAGCCATTCCCTGAGCTCCTCCAACTCCCTGAAGATTCGCGGTTCAAAGAAGCCGTCCAGATGAGCTATCACCGGAAACCACCCCAATGGATCGTCTTCAACGCTCTTTTCCCTATCAAGCGCTTCCAGTCGCTCTCTCAATTCACTGTCGTAAAGATGAGCAATATCCACTTGATCCGGTCCAATGGCAAAGGCTTCCCTGTAACAGA
>CAZEGG010000316.1:0-4190 GCA_964511755.1 uncultured Desulfobacteraceae bacterium
TACGTTTGCTTCTTCCGTCCATTTCTGACATAAAAGACTCCTCACGTATTACACAGAACATCCCGGCGGCACCTGGCTCCCCATGAGTTTCATGCCGCCCTCATAAAAGACACGCAAAATCTCCGGCCCAATCCGGAGAAGGGCCCCGGGAAGCCCTGACTGCCTGCGAAAGGCTCGAAATTTCCCGGGAGCCCGGCGTTATTCACTTAATTTCCACAGTTGCGCCAGCTTCTTCCAGCTGGGTCTTTATACCCTCTGCCTCATCTTTCGGGACACCTTCCTTCACGGGGCCGGGTGCACCGTCAACAAGGGCTTTGGCCTCTTTCAGCCCTAATCCGGTAATGGAACGGACCACTTTGATCACCTGAATCTTCTTGTCGCCGACTCCCGTCAAAACCACGTCAAACTCTGTCTTCTCAACTGCTTCCTCCTGGGCCTGAGCAGCCGGTGCCGCAGCCACGGCTACCGGAGCCGCCGCGCTCACGCCGAACTTCTCTTCCAGTTCCTTCACCAGTTCGGAAAGCTCGAGTACAGTCATATTGGAAATATATGCGATAACATCTTCTTTACTGATATTGGTTGCCATACTTTCTAGACCTCCGTTCGCGTCTTTCGTTTTTCTTCTTAGTTTTGTTCCGCCTTTTGCTGCTCGACGGCTTTCAGCACGTTCAAGAGCTGGGATATGGTCCCGCTCAGTACTCTCACGAAACCAGCGGGAACCCCCTGCATGGCGGATAGCACCTGTGCCAGCAGAGCTTCTCTGCCCGGCAGGGCAGCCAGGCGCCTAACTCCGTCTTCATCCATGAACTTCCCTGAAATCTGGCCGCATTTTATTTTCAGTTCCTTAAAATCCTTTGCAAAATCCACGAGTGCCTTCGCGGGAGCGACAACATCATCGTATGTGATGGCAATGGCAGAAGGTCCAACCATTCCATCTTTCAACACCTCTGTTTCCGTCTCCGCACTGGCAATTCTCATCAGCCGATTCTTTACCACCTGCAGTTCGATCGCGGCTTTTCTGAGCTCTCCTCTCAAGCGATTCATCTTCTCCACATCGAGACCCTGATAATCGACAAGAAAGGTGCCTTTAGCTCCTCTCAACCGCTCTTTCAGGTCAGCTACAAACTGCTCTTTTTCATTCTTTTTCAAAGATTCACCTCCTCTCCGTATGACCGTATTTGAGGTCAAAGGCAGAGGCGATATATTTTGACCGTGAGATGGAAAACTCTTTGCCGCTGACAAGAAAATCCTTGAAGTGCTTTCTTTTCAAACTATTTTCTTCAGTCTCGGTAGGCAGTTCCATCTTTAAGCCCGTCCCCCGGGAATCACACCCCGAGTCAACGCGGCACCTACTGTCTTTGACCAGTATCCAAGCCCGTCACCGCACCGGGCAGTGGTTGACTACAACTTTTGTTGATCAGATATCAAAGAAATGTCAGCTCAACAGATCCTTAACATACACCGGATCCACTCTTATTCCCGGGCCCATGGTACTTGATATGGCTATCCCTTTGAGATATGTCCCTTTGCTTGCGGGAGGTTTCAGCTTCTGAATGGTCTCCATGAAAGCGGCTATATTCTCCAGGAGTTTTTCGACTCCGAAAGATATCTTGCCAACAGGGGCATGCACGATGCCGGCTTTTTCCACCTTGAAATCGATCTTCCCGGCCTTGACCTCTTTGACGGCCCGCGCTATGTCAAAAGTGACCGTACCAAGTTTGGCGTTCGGCATCATTCCCCTGGGGCCGAGGATTCGGCCGAGCTTTCCAACGGATCCCATCATATCAGGGGTGGCAATGGCTTTATCAAACTCAAGCCACCCTTGCTGAATTTTCTCAACCAGGTCATCCGACCCGACGAAATCAGCTCCTGCGTCGGCGGCTTCTTTCTCTTTTTCGCCCTTGGCAAAAACAGCCACACGAACGTCTTTGCCGATCCCATTCGGCAAGACCACCGTTCCACGAACCATCTGATCGGCGTGACGTGGATCCACACCCAGCCGAACCGCCACATCCACTGTCTCGTCAAACTTGACGTACGTGGACCCGATGGCCATTTGGACCGCTTCCTCAAAATTGTATCTTTTCAGTTTGTCGATTTTCTCAACGGCATCCCTGTATTTCTTGCCTTTCCTGCTCATGGTCAAGCACCCTTTCCCCTAGGATTCTGCAACAGTGATGCCCATGCTTCTGGCTGTTCCTTCTATGATTTTCATGGCGCCTTCCATGTCATGGGCATTCAGATCTTCAAACTTGATTTTCGCTATTTCCTCTATTTGACTCTTGCTCACTTCTGCAACCTTGGCACGGTTCGGTTCGCTCGAACCTTTGGCCACCTTCGCCGCCTGTTTCAAAAGGACTGAAGCGGGCGGTGTTTTCGTGATAAACGAAAATGACCTGTCAGCATAAATGGTAATAACAACGGGAATAATCGTTCCCTGCTGGTCCTGTGTTCGTGCATTAAATGCCTTGCAGAATTCAGCAATATTCACCCCGTGCTGGCCTAATGCCGGCCCGATGGGCGGTGAAGGGTTTGCCTGCGCTCCTTTCACCTGCAGCTTTACCGATCCAATTATTTTCTTCGCCATTTAGACCTCTTCTTTCTGGACTGGAAACCCGCTCGTGCCCAGCAAATCGCGCTTTCTATTGCCATGATTGTCAGATTCTCGGTTTAGATAGGCGCTGAACCTGAGCAGTTACGTTACACTTTGTTTACCTGAATAAATTCCAACTCCACGGGCGTAGCCCTTCCGAATATCATAATCAGCACCCGGAGTTTTTCTTTGTCGGGTTTCACTTCCTCAACAATACCGTTGAAATTACTGAAAGGTCCGTCAACTACCCGTACTTCATCACCTTCTTCAAATTGATACCTCGGTTTGGGTTTGCTGACGCCTTCCTGCATCTGCTGTATTATCCTCTCGGCTTCTTCGTCCGGGATGGGGGTAGGCTTCACCTCTCCGCCCACAAAGCCGGTTACCTTGGCCGTGTTCCGTACCGTATGCCATGTGTCATCGTCCAGGTGCATCTGGACGAGAATGTAGCCAGGGTAGAATTTTCTGGATGAAGTCTTCTTCTGACCCTGTCTCAGTTCAACCACCTGTTCGGTGGGAACAAGGACCTGCCCGAAACGCTCCTCCTGGCCCAGGTTTTTGATCCGCTCCTCGAGTGTTTTCTTTACCTTGTTCTCAAATCCCGAATAGGTATGAACAATGTACCACCTTAGTTCCACGCTTGCCCCTTATATGCCTTCGAATGCTGGTTTCACACGAGAGAGACGTTCATCATGATCATCCTACAATATGCCTTATAAGTTTGATCAATCCAAAATCAACCAGGCCAAGGTATAATGCACAAAAAAGCGTCAAAATGATGACCACTCCTGTTGTTGCCAGCAGTTCCTTTCGCGTCGGCCATTTAACCTTTTTGAGTTCTATCTTTGACTCTCGCAGAAATTGTCCGGCCTTTTGAATGTATTGCCCGATCGAGCCTCCCTTTTCTTTCCCTTTTTCTGAGACTTTCTTTGGAGGGGTTCTGGTTACTGCCGGTTTAGCGATGCTTTTCGCAACAGGATTCTTGTCCGTTGTCGCCTTCTGCTTCACCTCGGCACTGCGCGGCTTCGGCTTTGTGTTCTTCTTCGCGGAATTCTTGCTTTTCTTCTTCATCTCACCTCGGAATAATGTCTTATAATCTTTCTAGTTTACCAAGATCTCCCACGCCGTTCCACATAAAATGGCAGGCCAGGAGGGATTCGAACCCCCAACACCCGGATTTGGAGTCCGGTGCTCTAACCGTTAGAGCTACTGGCCTGCATTCCTTTCGTCCGCTTTCAGTTGCTGCAGAAGCGATCAGGAACTCATGAGCAGCGTTCATAATGCGCTGCAAAGCTGACTGCGGTCCTTACTTGGTCTCCTTATGGAGTGTATGGCTTCTGCAAGTAGGGCAATATTTCTTGAACGCCAGCTTATCAGGCGTTTTGCGCTTGTTCTTTGTCGTAGTGTAATTCCTGTTCTTACATTGCTCACAGGCTAAAGTTACGATATCCCTCATAACTACCTCATTTCCTTTTACTCGATAATCTCGCTGATCACGCCGGCACCGACCGTCCTGCCCCCTTCACGAATCGCAAAACGCAGCTCCTTCTCCATCGCTATCGGCGTGATTAAATTCACTTCCATCGCAACATTGTCC
>CAZEGG010000317.1:0-4184 GCA_964511755.1 uncultured Desulfobacteraceae bacterium
CATGGATACACCAACTCATCCGAAGCCCACGGTGTTCGTGATCTTCGGCGCCGGCGGCGACTTGACCCAGCGCAAGCTGGTACCGGCGCTTTATAACCTCTGTGTAGACGGCTGGATGCCCGGCAAGTATGAGATTCTGGGCATGGGTCATGGGGAGATGTCCGACGAAGCGTTTCGGACCCGTCTCCGAAAAGGAATGGCCCATTTCTCCAGAAGGGGAAGGCCGGAAAAGAATTCCTGGGATGATTTTGCGTCACACATTTTTTTCATAAACGCAGAACTCGAGGATAATAAGGTCTACGAGAACCTGGACAAGCGGATCTCCGCCCTTGAGAAGGAATGGGATGCACGGACCAATCGCATTTTCTACCTGGCACTTCCGCCCAGGCTCATCGAGGTAGTCGTCGAGGGTCTGGCTTCCGCCGGCCTCAACCGCGACCGGAGCCGGGCAAGAATAGTGGCGGAAAAACCATTCGGCTATGACCTGCTCTCCGCGCAAAAGCTGAACGCCGTACTGGCGAAAAAGTTCGGGGAAGACCAGACCTTTCGAATCGACCATTACCTGGGCAAGGAAACGGTCCAGAATATTCTGGCCTTTCGATTCGGCAACACCATGTTTGAGCCCATCTGGAACAGACGATATATCGACAACGTGCAGATTACCGTGGCTGAACAGGAGGGAGTGGGGCACAGAGGGCATTACTACGACAAGGCCGGCGCCCTGAGAGACATGGTGCAGAACCACCTTCTCCAGATCATGTGCCTCATTGCCATGGAAGCCCCCATCTCCATGGAGGCCGACGAAGTCCGGAGCAAGAAGGTGGATGTACTGCGCGCCATCAGGCCTACACCGCGTGACAGGATCAATCAGTACGCCGTGAGCGGCCAGTACGCCGCGGGCTGGATCGAAGGGAAATATGAGCAGGCCTACCGGGAGGAAACCCACGTTCCCGAGGATTCCTTTACCGAGACCTTCGCGGCCTTAAGGCTCTTTGTGGACAACTGGCGATGGCAGGGTGTCCCCTTTTACCTGCGCACGGGAAAGCGCATGCCCACCAAAGTCTCCGAAGTTTCCATCCAGTTTCGAACCGTACCGCATCAGACTTTTCCTCCCACCACTCTTCTGGACTGGCATCCCAATCGGCTCATCATAGCCATACAACCCGAGGAGGGGATCTTCCTCCGCTTCCACAGCAAATACCCCGGACAGACCATGCGCCTTTCTCCGGTGATGATGCAGTTCTATTACCGGGAAACATTCAAGGTCGCTCCGCCCGAGGCCTACGAGACGCTTCTGCTGGATGTGATGCTCGGGGATGCGACCCTTTTCATGCGGGACGACCAGGTGGAGGCCGCCTGGTCCGTCATATCCCCCATCCTCGATGTCTGGTCTGAAGTGATGCCGACGAACTTCCCCAATTACCAGGCAGGCACCTGGGGGCCGGAAGAGGCCGAGGTATTGATCGCGCAAGACGGATTCAGCTGGGTGACCCCGGTTTTCGTCCAATGCCAGGGCGATGCCGCGTCATGCGGCGTAATCATGGAGCCCGAGTCATGATCCGGAGCGCCGGAAGGGGAAAGTCAGGACTTGCATGTTGAGTGAAAGGAACGGAACCATGCACATCGGAATCGCTGCGGATCATGGAGGTTTTGATTTGAAGCAGCGGGTCGTGAGGATGCTGGAAGCTGCAGGGCACCGGGTGGAAGACTACGGGGCGCATCGGCTTGTCATGGAAGATGACTACCCCGATTTTGTAGCACCCCTGGCCCGCGGTGTGGCGAGGGGGGAAGTGGAGAGAGGGATAGCGATCTGCGGCAGCGGGGTCGGCGCATGCATAGCCGCCAATAAAATAAGGGGCGTGAGGGCAGCGCTCATCACAGATACTTTTTCAGCCCACCAGGGCGTAGAAGACGACGACATGAATATCATCTGCCTGGGTGCGAGAGTGGTCGGCTATTCCCTGGCGCAGGAATTGATCCGCACTTTTGTGACCGCGAGTTTCAAAGGGGAGGAACGATTCCGGCGGCGCCTGAACAAAGTGGCGGGGCTGGAAAGGGAGGAGACACAACCATGAAAGACAATCCCCTGCTGAAAATCCAGGATTTCGGTCAGAGCATCTGGCTGGATTTTCTCAGACGGAAGATGATTACTTCCGGGGAGTTGCAGGAACTCATCGAACAAGACGGACTTCGGGGCATGACGTCGAACCCGAGCATCTTTGACAAGGTCATCGCCGGGAGTCATGATTATGACGAGGACATACAGGCCCTTGCTCTGGCGGGAAAGGACATTCAGGAAATCTACGAGGCCCTCACCGTCAAGGACATCCAGGATGCGGCAGACCTCTTCCGGCCTCTCTTTGACCGGTTGGAGGGAAAGGACGGCTTCGTGAGCCTGGAGGTCAACCCGCATCTGGCCCACGATGTGAAGGGAACCCTCACCGAAGCCCGCCGGTTGTGGAAGGAACTGAACCGTCCGAATGTATTCATTAAAGTCCCCGCTACCAAAGAGGGCCTTACGTGCATACGCCGTCTGATCAGCGAAGGAATCAATGTGAATGTCACCCTGCTTTTCGGTCTGTCGCGGTATCGAGAGGTGGCCCTGGCTTACATTCTGGGGTTGGAGGACAGAGTGAAAGCGGGAAAATCGCTCGAAGGGATATCGTCGGTGGCGAGCTTTTTCCTGAGCCGGATCGATGTGCTCGTTGATCCCATGCTGGAGGAAATAACGGCCGGCGGAGGACACAAGGCCGGTCTGGCCGAAGAGGCACATGGCCGGGTCGCTCTCGCAAGCGCAAAAATGGCATACCGGATCTACAGGGAAATCTTCCGGGATGAACGGTTCCGCAGGCTGGAGGAAAAAGGGGCACGGTCCCAGAGAGTATTGTGGGCCAGCACCAGCACCAAGAACCCGAACTACTCCGACGTCAAGTATGTGGAACCCCTGATAGGACCGGAAACCGTCAATACGGTGCCCCAGGAAACATTGAACGCTTATCGAGACCACGGCGATCCGGCCCCGAGGCTGGAAGAGGGAGTCGGCGACGCAGAAAAGACCCTCGGCCTGTTGTCCGAACTGGGCATCAACATGGATCGCGTCACCCGGCAGTTGGAAGATGAAGGCATTGAAAAATTCAACAAACCCTATGACGATCTGATGGCAAACCTGGAAAAAAAGCACGCCGCCGCCCTCGAAGGGCCCGTGGATTTCCAGTCGCTGGACCTGGGAGATTATGATGGGCCCGTGCGGGAAACCATCGCCCGGCTTGACCAGGAAGCTTTTTCCAGAAGGCTGTGGAGGAAAGATCCCACGTTATGGAGCAGCGACAAGAATCAGAAAGATATCATCTGCAACGCCCTGGGATGGCTGCACGTGGCGGAAAAGATGGAAAAGAACATCAGAAGCCTCCGGGACTTCGTGGAGGAGGTGAAGGATGAGGGATTCCAACACGTGGTTCACATGGGCATGGGCGGGAGCAGTCTGGCGCCGCTGGTGTTCAGGAGGCTCTTCCCCCGCGGCCCGGGCGGTCTGCCGCTCACGGTTCTGGATACTACGGACCCGGTCACCGTGGCCGCCATCGAAAATCAGGTCCCTCTCAGGAAGACCCTCTTCATCATAGCCAGCAAGTCCGGAACCACTGCGGAACCACTCGCTTTCGGAGAATACTTCTACGCAAAGGTCAAGGAGAGCAAGGGAGACAAGGCCAGCGAGAACTTTGTGGTCATCACCGATCCGGGGAGTCCTTTGACGGAGCAAGCAAGGAAACGCGGATACCGCCGTGTGTTCGAAAACTATGCGGACATCGGAGGAAGATATTCCGCCCTCTCCTACTTCGGGCTGGTGCCTGCAGCACTTTACGGCCTGGACGTGGAGGAACTGCTGCTGCGTTCTTTGCGGATGATGCATGCATGCCAGTCCAGTGTGGACGCCGCTGAGAGTCCCGGGGTGCTCCTGGGAGCCGTACTCGGGCAGTTGGCAACCGACGGCAGGAACAAGGTGACCCTCCTGCTCCCGGAGACCATGGTGCCTCTGGGCATGTGGATCGAACAGCTGCTGGCCGAGAGTACGGGCAAAGAAGGAAAGGGCCTTCTTCCCGTGGCAGGTGAACCTCTTGCCCACCCATCGGTGTATGGAGACGACCGGGTATTCGTGTACTTCCGCGTGCGGCAGGAGCAGGATGAAC
>CAZEGG010000318.1:0-4178 GCA_964511755.1 uncultured Desulfobacteraceae bacterium
TAGGCGATAATGTACCCTACAAACGCAACTACCATAATTGCTAATCCACCCATGACGCCTCCTTTCTTCCGGTTAAAGTGAACGTTTGTCCATCAAAACAACTGCTTTTTTCTGGATCTCTCTCTTCTCACCTCCTTTTTGATACGATCAGTTGTTGCTCCTTCCGTCTTCAAAACCGAATCGAGAAAGGTTGGTTTTTTCTTGTAGAGGATTGGACCCGGAAATCTTTCTCCTGACCGCGATGTCCGCTCGAAGAGCGCGCCGGGTCTTGAGCCGGTATCGGAAAGTCTGCGGGCAGGCATCAGAAGCTGAGCTCTGTTCCTGATTCAGACGCCTGCCAACGCTCTCCATGACATCTATGGCGTTCGCATTCGCAAGGGCGCTGGTTGGAGGTATTCCCGCGCAAGTACCGACGATACCGAAAAGGCAAAAGAATGCGGTGAAACTGCGTTCAGCAGGCAAACAGATCTTATTCGGGACCAGCTCTTGGAAGACACACCAGGAGAGAAGGAGACACGCCGCGAGGACGACAGGACCGAAATGCTCTAATAAGGTTATGAGAAGGTGATCGGCGGTCATGAGACCTCTTCTTCGTATTATTGAGAGCAGCGGTAGTTTGAAATCCCTGGTATCCTGTCTCTATCCACGGAAAAAATCAAGTAAAATCATTTGAGAGAGGTTTTTTCCTGGATCAACGGATGATATCGAGTGTCGAAATAAAGAGCCGGCGGCTTATGAATACCAGGTTCCCCCGAGTTTCCTGGGCGATTTTCATCTCTGTTCCTGAAGGTGAGTATGGACAGGACAGCAAGCCGTGAGATGTGAGAAGCCGGGCAGCCACGATCGGAGCGTACAGAAATACGCCGCAAGGAGACGTGAACAAACACAACTCAGCAGGTGATGCCCAGTGGTGGATCGGGGTGGAAATGTCTTGACAGAAAAACAGGTTGACCTTACTATTTACACACTTTCTTAACTTGTTGCAGCGCAGGGAGAGATACCGATCTTCTCTGTCTCGGGCAAAAGAGAGACGAGACTTTTTGGGAAGGTTGCGGATTTCCGGAGAAGCAGGGACCTGCGCCGAAGGATATCACTTGGAGATCGATCTACACGGGATAGTAGTTGTCGTCGGAAATTACGGCAGCGGGAAAACAGAGGTCTCGATCAATCTGGCCGTCGAGCGGAAAAAAGCCGGCCTGTCAGTGCGGATCGGGGACCTTGATCTGGTGAATCCCTACTTCAGGACCCGGGAGGCCCGGGGTGCTCTCACGGAAGCGGGTATCGAAGTGGTTTTGCCGCCGGAGCAGTATCTCCATGCCGACCTTCCGCTGCTCACTCCTGCCATAGCCGCAATGATACGCGATCCCGGCGACCTGGCCATTTTGGATGTGGGCGGCGAAGATGCCGGCGCCACGGTGCTGGCTGCCCTGGCCGACGCCTTCAAAGGTAAGAAGGTCCATACGCTCCAGGTAATCAACCACCTGCGCCCGGGGACGAGTACCTTGGCGGGATGCAGGAAGACACGGGAGAAGATCGAAAAGGCATCCCGCATGCCGATAACGGGCCTCATCGGCAACAGTAATCTGATCGATGAGACCGGCCCGGAAGAAATAGAGAGCGGGTATGAATTCGTTCAAACCTTCGCAGCAGATAGCGGCCTCCCGCTGAAGTTTATCACCGTTCCCCGGGAACTGTTGACAGACGTGGAAAGAAGACTATTTGCCTGCCCGGTTTTGCCAATCGCCAGGCAGCTTGTGCCGCCCTGGAAAAAGGCGATAGCATTCTGAGATCAGCGGAATACATCTACAGCGGACAGGCCCGCCGGAGAAGGGCAGGCCCTGAGGTGACCGATTGTCAAGACCTGATCGGATTCCGTGTCGGGAGTACTCATGATGAATGGTTTTTGGCACCGACCTGACATTCGGGCCTTGAAACCAGGTGTTGGCTGGATGAGACAAAACTATTCGTGCTCCTCTCGAGCGCAGGCTTAAGCGGGAAGGACGAATACAGAAGAGGAGTTCGACAGTATGGCCTACCTACATGATATTGAAAGAGACCGTTGCAAGGGGTGCGGACTCTGCGTAGACGCCTGCCCCAAACATGTTCTGGAAATTTCTGATGAGGTGAATACGAAGGGATATTTCCCTGCATACCAGGCACGTCCGGAGGATTGTATCCACTGCGGTGTGTGTTGCACCATCTGCCCGGATGTCGCCATCACCATCAGTGAAATCCCGGAAAAAGCGGCTGCAAGCCAGTAAATGGAGGATAACCATGAGCAAGGTTTTGATGAAAGGGAACGAAGCCATCGGCGAAGCAGCCATTCGAGCCGGCGGGCTCAACTATTTTGCCTATCCCATCACACCACAGTCGGAAGTAGCTGAATACCTTTCCGGACGCATGCCCGAGGTCGGTGGCATGTTCCTGCAGGGCGAAAGCGAGGTAGCGGTTTCCTACATGATTTTTGGCGCGGCTGCGTGCGGCGAGCGGGTGTTCACCACCTCATCGAGTCCGGGAATCAGTTTGATGAGTGAAGGCATCAGCTACATCACCGCCGCCGAATGTCCGGCCGTATTCGTCAACATCATGCGCGGCGGGCCGGGATTGGGCGGGATACTGCCTTCCCAGGCGGATTATCTGCAGGCAACCAAAGGCGGCGGTCACGGAGACTATAAATTGCTGGTCATGGCGCCGGCCAGTGTACAGGAAGCCGTTGAGATGGTGATGGAGTCGTTTGCCCTGGCCGAGAAATACCGCAATCCGGTGATGATTCTCGGAGACGGTCTCATCGGGCAGATGATGGAGCCGGTGGAATTTCCCGAGCACCTCAAGGTAGAACCGTCCAACAAGGACGCCTGGGCTACCAGCGGCATGGACACGCGGAAGTCGAGCCGGCGCAACCTGGTGAAAACACTGTACCTGGACCCCGAGGAGCTTAACGCGCACAACCTGAAACTGAAAGCCAAATACGAACGGATGCAACAGGAGCAAGTCCGGTACGAGCCTTACAACCTGGATGGTCCATACAGGCTCCTCATCGTCAGCTATGGGACCATGAGCCGAGTCTGCCGTACCGCTATCGATCATCTGAAAGAGGAAGGGTTGGAAGTCGGCATGATACGCCCGCAACACCTGTACCCTTTCCCTGCAAAGGCAATTCTGGACGCGGCGGACAAGGAAGGCTGCGAGGCAGTCCTGAGCGTGGAGATGTCCATGGGGCAGATGGTGGAAGATGTGGAGCGCAGTGTGGCAGGGAAACGCGCTGTTCACTGGTATGGCAAATGCGGCGGGGAAGTGCCGACACCGGAAGATGTGATGGGTGAGGTGAAGAAACTGTTTGAATAGTCACAGTTGACTGGACAAGAGAACTAATTCCAATTTGCATTCAAGATGATACCAGGGCGGCAAGGAGCAGGCAACGGAGGCGTACGAAAACAGTACGTCGGGGAGTCTGCGACGCAGACAACGCAGGGAGCGCTTGAACGCGGGTTGGAATAAGCGGTTCAAGAGCGGGAAGGAGTCTATTATAATGGGAAAAACATTTTGCAGACCAGAGGCCATGGCGGATACCGTGACCCATTACTGTCCGGGATGTACCCACGGAGTGGCCCACCGCCTGATCGCGGAGGTGATTGACGAACTGGGGATCCGTGGACGTACCGTCGGCATTGCTCCGGTAGGGTGTGCGGTCCTGATGTACAACTACTTTACGTTCGACTTCCAGGAGGCCGCCCACGGCCGGGCTCCGGCCATGGCTACAGGAATTAAACGGGTTCGGCCCGATCTGATCGTTTTCACCTACCAGGGGGACGGCGACCTGGCAAGTATCGGAATGGGCGAGATCGTGCATGCGGCCAATCGCGGCGAAAAATTCACCACCATTTTTATCAACAATGCAGTGTACGGGATGACCGGCGGCCAGATGGCCCCGACCACGATGCCCGGGCAGCGGACAACGACAACTCCTTTGGGCAGAAAGCCGGAGGAAGTGGGGATGCCCGTAAGAGTGGCGGAATTGCTGGCCTCGCTGGCGACTCCCGGGTATATAACCCGCCAAGCGCTGATCAGTCCCAAGTATATCAATCGGGCCAAGAAAGCGATAAAAAACGCATTCATGTATCAGATGGAAAACCGGTGCTTCAGCCTGGTCGAACTGGTGAGCACCTGTCCGACGAACT
>CAZEGG010000319.1:0-4172 GCA_964511755.1 uncultured Desulfobacteraceae bacterium
CTCCTTTGAGGTCCTTTATTTGCCTCCCCTGAGGGAAAGAAAAGGGGATGTCCTGGTCATCGCAAACCACTTTGCCGGAAGGATGGCTCTTGAACTGGGATGGCAGGATGTACCGCGTTTCAGCCCGGGGACAGCAGCAGAATTGGAGAGCTACAGCTGGCCTGGAAATATCAGAGAACTCAAGAACGTGGTGGAACGCGCTGTATACCGCTCCGATACGCCACTCATCAAGAGCGTCGTCTTTCAACCTTTCAAAGCCTCTCCAGAGTGCCGGCCTTTAAAAAGAACAGAGGATGAGAAAAGGGAAGTCAGAGACTTTCCACTGGATGAAATCACAAGAATGCCTTTTAAGGAGGCGATGCGGAAAACGGAGTTGCTGTTGTTGAAAAAGGCCCTCAAAGAATCGAGGTTCAACCAGAGAAAGGCGGCCCAGGCCATGGGACTGACCTACCACCAGCTGAGGGGACTGTACAGGAAATATAAAGACGAGTTCATCGCGGAGTAATAATAGAAATACCACGGCTCCGCACTTGGTCATTTCAGGCGTGAACGCCATCATTGCAGCGGGCCTGCTAGCGGTGCCCGGCACGCTTGTAAATGTTGAGGACTGACCCTATTTTGTTGCGGTATCTGCCCTTTTATTGAGTGAGAAATACAGCATTCACCCCATGGACAGGAGGAGTGAAAGGGGATCACGTTAAAGAGCGGCAGACATTTCCTGGAATGCTCGGAGGTCCGTCCCTTGCAGCATTTGATCCTTTTGTTGCCCATCTTGGCCCTGGGTCTTTTCTTCGTCTTCAGATGGCAGATTGCGCTGATCCTCTATGTGCCGATCTTGGTCGGGAGCCTTGCGGTTTTTCTGAAAGTCCTTCAGGCGCAACGCAAGCCGAGGACGACCGCCGAAGAAGCCATGGTCGGTGCCGGCGCCGTCGTCATCGAAGCCCGGAAGGGCGAGGTATTGGTCGAGTACCAGGGCGAGATCTGGCGAGCCGTCTCCCCCGTGCCTCTGCAACCGCACGAAGAGGTCCTCATCCAGGCAGTGAACGGCCTCCGTTTGACGGTTATACCCCGCGCAAGCCCTTCTCGCGAAAAGGAGTCTCCATAGTCCTGCTGCTTCGAGGGAAAAGACCCGTTTTAAGAACCTTCGAAGTGTCCTTTGCAATCCGTGATTCTTTCTCTGTTCGCCTACCGTGAAAGGGATGCAAAAATAGGTGGATGACCCCATTGAGCCCGGAGAATATTCAGGGGAAGAAAGAGGGAGAATTAACTTCCATTGGAGGTAGGTATAGATGAGTAAGCATGTTTGCTTATTACGTGCATTTTTCATCTTCGCGGTTTTCGGAGCGGCCTACCAGGTGCCGATAAAACCCGCCATGGCTCAGGAGACTCCGAAGAAAGAGTCTCAGACCTCCGCTCCATCAGAACACGGAATCGTTCCAGTGGGGAAACCCTCGGCTACACAACACTCCATAGAGGTCAATGGCCGGAGTCTGAATTATACGGCCACGACAGGATTGATGCCCCTCAAAGACGGGGCGGGAAAACCCAGGGCTTACATTTTCTTCACCGCCTATGTGAAAGACGGTCTGGAGAACAAATCTGAACGTCCCGTTACCTTTGCTTTTAATGGAGGCCCGGGGGCTTCCTCCGTCTTTTTGCATCTCGGGGCCTTTGGCCCAAAACGGGTGGTTTTAGGAGATATGAAGGCTCTCCCGCCTCCTTACCGTCTGGTGACAAATGAATCCACATGGCTTGATTTCACAGATCTCGTTTTTGTTGATCCCGTAGGGACCGGATACAGTCGTCCTGCTCCGGGAGTTGACCCCAAAAGATTCTATGGAGTGAAGGGAGACATCCAATCGGTGGGGGATTTCATCCGCCTCTACTGCACGCAATACGGGCGGTGGTTATCGCCGAAGTTCATCGCCGGAGAAAGCTACGGCACCACGAGAGCCGCCGGCCTCTCCGGCTATCTTCAGAACAGGCTCTCCATGAGCCTCAATGGGATATTTCTCATTTCAGAAGTCCTGAATTTTCAGACGATCATGTTCACTGCAGGGAATGATCTGCCTTACGTCCTGTACTTGCCCGCTTACACCGAGGCGGCCTGGTATCATCAAAAACTGCCTCCTGCCTTACAGGCCAATCTGGTAAAGACTCGCAAAGAAGTGGGACAATTTGCGCTCAATGAGTACCTGTTGGCTCTGGCCAAAGGCGATGGGCTTTCGGATGGAGAACGGGAGAAAATCATCGAGAGATTGGCGGGGTACACCGGACTTTCGGTCACCTACATCAAGAATTCCAATCTACGAGTCAGGAGGGAGGATTTCATCCGGGAACTCCTTAGGAAGGAGAATCTCCGACTCGGTGTTCTCGATTCGAGGATTACAGCGAGGTATCGCGTTCAACACTTTATGGAAGACCCGAGCGTGTTTGTGGTGACGGGGCCTCTGGCGGCCACCTGGAATGATTATGTGAGGAACGAATTGAAGTATCAGACGGATATCCCCTACGTGGTTCTATCCACAAAGGTCAATGAGTCGTGGAATTGGGAATCTGCCACAGGCGGGTTGGGATATCTGGATGTGGCGGAGACCCTGCAGCAGGCGATGAATGAAAACAGGCATCTGAAGGTGTTTATAGCGAGCGGCTATTACGACCTGGATACGTCCTTTTTTGCGACCAAATATATGGTAAATCACCTGAACCTGGATCCGCGTATCAGAGAGAATATCACGCTCGGATATTATGACGCGGGACACCAGATGTACACCCATCCACCGTCATTGAAAAGGCTGAGCGCAGACGCGGCCGTATTCTTCCGGAAAGCTCTTTCTCAGGAAGCGAGAAGACCGAACCCTCCTGCACAATGACCTGAAAGCGGCGCCCGGCACGTTGGCAAACGTCGAGGGCTGCTCCCCCTTCTTTACATTTTCACCTCACCTCATTTCATCCCCGGTCGTGATTTGAATTCAGGAGACATCAACGCACTTGACACTTAAGCCCGGTTTTCTTATAACCGCTTTGCAAAAGCTGCGGCCCGATGAAAAAAGGATCGACGGAAGTGCCATCGGTATCCCCGTTGTCCACATCGGTGTTATCGATGCCGGGGTCTCGAATCCAACCGAAAACCTCGCCGAATTTCCCTGATTTGGAGGCAAACAGAATGAAACTTGACGGCAAAGTGGCAATCGTTACCGGAGGTTCTTCCGGTATAGGAAAGGAGATTGCGAAGAGCTACGCCAGGGAAGGCGCAAGGGTTGTCATTGCAGCCCGGCGCATTGAACCTGCCGAATCAGCGGTGAGTGAAATAGCCGCGGGCGGCGGAATCGCTATGGCTGTAGGATGTGATGTGTCCAAAAAGGCAGACGTGGCGGCCCTCGTTCAAAAGACGGTCGAATCCTTTGGTACCGTAAATATACTGGTTGCCAACGCCGGCATCCTGATCAACAAACCCGTTGAAGCACTGACTGAGGAAGATTGGGATGTAACTCAGAATATCAACCTGAAAGGTGTGTTCCTGACAGTCCAGGCAGTGGTTCCCGCGATGAAGGAAAATCTGCAAGGCAAAATCATACTGACGGGATCTATCGCGGGTTCCCTCGGGTACAGCACCGGGGTCGCCTATTGCGCCAGCAAGGGGGGCGTCCTCAACATGATGCGGGCGTTGGCGGGAGAACTTGCACCTGCGGGCATCAATGTTAATGCATTATCCCCGGGCGCCACGGCAACACCGCTCAATGAACACGACCGGGAAAATAGAGATTTCGTGGAAGTTGTCGCCAGAAGTACGCCCACCGGGCGCGACTACCTTCCCCCGCAAGATATGACCGGGGCCGCCCTTTTTCTTGCCTCGGAGGATTCCGATGCCGTCCATGGCATGAACCTCATTGTGGATGACGGGTTCAGCGCCGTAAAGCCAGTCTTCTAAATCGATTCCGGTGTAGATGCAGGGCTCCTGACATCTCGGAAATAGAGTGCAAAGGGCTAGCAGCCTGCCTCTGTTTCTTCCACCAGTTTGACAGAAAGAACGAGCCCCGATACGACAATGGTCACTACGCCGATCAGCACGATCCCGAACCCGAACGAATAACGCTGCCCCATGTATCCGATCACCGTGGGCAGCACGCCGCCTCCGATGACAAAGGCGGTCGGGGTGGTAAATGAAGCGG
>CAZEGG010000320.1:0-4170 GCA_964511755.1 uncultured Desulfobacteraceae bacterium
ATTGGTGGAGGCAGGAGCATCCACCGGAACTCGATGACCTGGAGATGATCCGGTTCATGCAGACACTGCGGGCCAGCGGGCTCAGGGCGGCTATCCTGTACGGCGGGGAGCCGACGTTACGGCCGCGCGTGTGCCGGGCGGCAGGTGAGATCTTCGACGCAACCCTGGCATTCACCAACGGCACGAATGGATTTCCAGAGTTGCACAACGGGCAATGGATCCTCTCCCTTGACGGACCCGAAGACGTCAACGACGCCATACGCGGCAATGGGACGTACAAACAGGCTGTTCAAAACCTGCGGCACGCCGGGTGCCCTCCTATTGTTCACATGACCATCTCCAGGCTGAACCGGAACAGTATCGACGACTTCGTAAGAGAAATTTTGGGCCTGCCGATAAAGGGCATTGGGTTTTCTTTTCTTACCCCTGACGTGGAAGAGGGTGATGAAGTTGCCCTCGGCCTCGAAGAACGGGACAAGGCGGTTGAGGAACTGCTTCGGCTGAGGTCAAGGTACGGAGAGAAGATAGGTTTCACAGCCGCCATGGCACGCCAGCTGAGGAGCAATGGGGCTTTCGGGCAGTGGAACCAGT
Source organism: uncultured Desulfobacteraceae bacterium (assembly GCA_964511755.1). Taxonomy (GTDB): domain Bacteria; phylum Desulfobacterota; class DSM-4660; order Desulfatiglandales; family Desulfatiglandaceae; genus B46-G9. The sequence continues at coordinate 592 of CAZEGG010000320.1, forward strand.
ATGCAAAATGCCCGGTAACCAAAAGGGTGCGATGCTATCGGTCGGATGGGACAAGGAAGGCCTGTACCTACGGAAACGGCGCTGATTGCTCCCGGTGCGGCTGTGCCGCGGTAACAGTATTCAGAGGGGCCTTCAAGCCGTTTAATCTGGAGACGGTCAGATTGATTCTCGGGCTGGTCTTCCCCGGTTTGATGGCATCCGGGAAGCAAAAAGGAGACCTCTCCCATCCGAAGTCAAAGGGCACATTGGAAACCGACTAGTGCCCAAATCGTGTTCGTGGATGGGCACTGGTGAGGAGCGGGAAACACGGAAAATGAAAGAGATTGACAACGCAGATTCCGTCTATGACGGCAGCGCCGGGGTTGAATGCGCTGCCTGCAAAGGCTTCCGATACTTTGTGAACAGCAAAGGGCATAACACCCGGCAGGCCCTCGGTGAATGCCGATCACATCCCTGGGATGGAAATAAGGGGCAGTGGCCGCTGCTCCGTCACCCGTGCAACAGCTTTGTCGAACGGGAAGCCGATCCGGTTTCCAAAGGAGCGTGATGCCCAGGATGGAAGCCATTTCTTCCGTTCCGAGTCTTCCGGGCTGGTCTTTTCAGTGACTTATCAGTGTGGGATAGCTACCCCCTCCGCATTCTCGACTTCGTCGAGCTGCGGGTTCCCCCACTGATAAGTCACGAAAAGACGGTGCCCTCTCGCCAGTCACTTCAGAAAAGGCTTCCATCCTGAGCATCCCCCCATGGAGCGGGCTAACGGCTCGGGGGTGTGGGTTGTGGCCGGCCTATTTGTCTGAAACGCGATCGGTTGTTTTTCGCCAGACAGGGCCGTGCCGCGTGTCTAAGATTTCGATACCCATCTCCAGCAGGCGCCGGCGAAGGCCGTCGGCTGTTTCCCACGCCTTCCTTTTTCGTGCCTCTTCCCTCTGATGCACAATGGCGTCTATGTCTGCATCCGCTCCTTCCGGCTCCAGCGCCATGACTCCCAACACCGAATCTATCCGTTTGAGTGAATCGAAGATCTTCTCCTTGTCCGGGAGCGCAATGCCTCTCCTGTCCATGATCCGGTTGATTCCCCTCATGAAGCGGAAGAGGGCTGCGAGGCCCGAAGCGATGTTGAGATCATCGTCCATGCCCTCGTCAAACCTGTGCCTCAAGTCATAGATCCTCTGGTCCATTTCCGGGTCCGGATCGCCTTTGGGACACCGGTGGGCTTTCTGGATAAAATGATCCAGGTGGTTCAGGGTATTCCTGGCCGTATCAAGCTTTGACCAGGAAAAATTAAGCGGTTTCCGGTAATGGCGGCTGAGAAGCCAGAACCTCACCTCTCTTCCCGTGTAGCCCCTCTGAAAGAGTTCTCTCAGGGGCAACGGGCCGTTGTTTTCGGGCGTGGCTGTTGTGTCGCTGTCCTGACGCACGAGCTCATTGTGCAGCCAGTAATTGGCTGGGGTTTTTTCCGTCATAGCCTTAATGATAGCGATCGTATTTTCGTGATGGGGGAAAATGAGATCGGTCCCGCTGGTGTGGATATCGTACGGTGCTCCCAGATACTGCAATGCCATTGCTGAACATTGCAGGTGCCATCCGGGCCGGATATTTCCCCACTGGGTCTGATAAAAAATGCCCTTCTTGAGTTCTTGGAGGGTAGAGCGTTTTAACAGGGTAAAATCCCTTGGGTTTTCCTTTTCGTACTGATCCAGGTCTACGGTTTTTCCGATCCTGATCTTCTCCAGGTTAATCCTGGAAAGGTTCCCATATTCCTTGAATCGTGAGATATCAAAATAGATGGAGCGGAACTTCTCGTAGGCGTAACCTTTCTCAAGCAGTTTCCGGGTAAGGTCGATCATCTCTTTCACGTGGAGGCTTGCCTTCGGGTACTCGGTTGCCTCCATGATTCGCAGCTGTTTGATATCGTGGAGAAAGTCCTCGTAATATTTCCCGGTGAATTCGGCGAGAGATTCTCCTGCATCTTCGGACCCCCTGATGGTTCTGTCGTCCAGATCCGTCACGTTCATGATATGCTTGACCTGGAATCCCTTGAGCAGAAGATGCCGTTTAATGAGGTCCGCGAAAACGAAGCGCCTGCACTGGCCTATGTGGATATCCTGGCAGAGGGTCGGTCCGCAGGTATACATGGACACCGTATCATCATGAATGGGAAGGAAATCCTCTTTCCGGCGGGTAAGAGTGTTGTAAAGGCGGAGTCCGCACTTTTTTCGAACCGTGTAAAGGGACGTGCTCAGGTATCGTTCTCCGCCGTCAGGGAGAATGACGACAAGCCGACCGCCGGACATCTCGCCGGCAATCCTGAGCGCCGCCGCCATGGCCGCCCCTGAACTCATGCCCACAAACATCCCTTCTTTTTGCGCCAGCAGGCGTGACGTCCGGAAGGCCTCGTCGTCTTCGATGTTCACTACCCCGGCCAGACGATTTTTTTCAAAAATCCCCGGCTGGTATGATTCTTTCATGTTTTTCAGGCCCTGGATCTTGTGTCCAAGATAGGGCTCTACGCCGATGACCTGCACGTCCGGTTTGATCTCGTGGAATTTCCTGGCCAGCCCCATGAGAGTCCCCGTCGTGCCCATGGTGGCCACGATAACCTGCAGGTCGCCGCCGGTTTGTTCCCATATTTCCATTGCGGTGCCGAAATAATGGGCCTTCCAGTTGGCCTCGTTATTGAATTGATCTGCCAGCCAATACTTTTCCGGCTCTTCCCTCACGAGCCGGTACACGTATTCGATGGCGCCGTCGGTGCTGAGGCGTGCGGGAGTAAAGACGATCTCTGCCCCCAGGGCTCTCAGGATCTTGACCCGCTCTTCGCTTACCGATTCAGACATGGAAAGGAGAATTCGGTACCCCTTGACCGCGGCGACCAGGGCGAGGCCGATACCCGTGTTTCCGCTCGTGGCCTCCAGGATAGTCTTATGCCTCGTGAGTTCGCCTTTCTGCTCTGCCTCTTCAATCATATACAGGGCCGGACGGTCCTTCACGGATCCGCCTGGATTGAAGCATTCCAGTTTGGCCGCTATCTCTGCACCCCTTTTCCTGAAGAGGTTCCTGATGGGGACAAGCGGGGTATTCCCGATCTGGTCGAGGATGTTACCGTATTTCCTTTTCAAATGCTTCTTGCTCCTCATTGAGTCAGTCTGCGGGGACAGCGTTAAGGATACTATACGAATCAAGGTGCATTTGCAATCGGATTCCCTTGACTGCGGGAGGATCGGATCACCTGTTACCCCTTGACGTATTCCGCAGATCCTGTTAATAGGTCGCAGATGAATCCGGGTTAGTAAGTGGGAGTAGTGATTTCCGTGCTCTCTTAGAGGATTCTTCTGGAGGAAGCGATGAAGATACTGGTTACGGGCGGAGCGGGTTTCATCGGCTCCAATGTGGTGGACGGCTACATAGAGGAGGGGCACGATGTTGCGGTGGTGGATGACCTCTCCTCCGGGAAACGATCGAATCTGAACCCTCACGCGAAATTCTACCACGTGGATGTCCGTTCCCGGGAATTGCAGGCGGTGCTTGAAGAGGTAAAGCCGGACATTATCAACCACCATGCGGCACAGATCAGTGTTC
>CAZEGG010000321.1:0-4144 GCA_964511755.1 uncultured Desulfobacteraceae bacterium
ATTTCCCGTCTGATTCCCTCGGGATCAACTGCCAAAAGATGCTTCTCGTTTTGAGGAACTGCACGAAGCGTACGACGATATCACAAGCGCGGTGGAACCGAGGCTTGGCAGGGAGCGATTTTTATCGGGAGGAAGGGGGAGACGGTGAGTCCTTCAGGCTCTTGAGTTCTTCTCTTATTTTTCTGGAGCAGTCAGGACAGTAGCTCGAAGTGACCTCTGTCTTTGTTCTATCCCGGAGATAGTCCTCCATGCTGACCCATTCGCCGGTGCCCGGCTCCCGTCCCGTGTCGTCACGAATCTTTTTGCACTGGCAGCACACCGGCAATACCTCCTCATAGACCTTGAGCCTGCGGGTCAGTTCCAGTTTTTCCAAACAACGTTTCGCCCTGAAATGAAGCTCCTCGGCTCCACAGGGTTTCAACAGATAATCATCCGCATCAAGTCTGAGGGCATCGATAGCCGAAGGCATATCCCCATATCCGGTAAGAATGATCACCATGGTTTCAGGGTCGAGCTCTTTTGCACTTTTCAAGACGGTAATGCCGTCCACCCTGTCCATGATCAGATCCGTAATGACCAGATCGAATTTTTTTCTGCGCAAGGCCTCCAAGGCCTCCTCCCCGTTTTGTACGGGAGTGACCTCGTAGCCCTCCTTTCTCAAATCCCGCCCGAGGGTCTTGAGAATAATCGGCTCGTCGTCCACCAACAGGATCCTGTATTTTTTCATGACCTCGTCTGTTATGCCTCCCCGGCCTTTGGAAATGAAACAATCGACGGATCCCCGAACTCCCGTCTGCCCGGAAAGAGCAACAGGGATTCCGGGAACTTAATCTATCGAGGGCAAGCTGATCTCAAATACTGCGCCTCCTCCCGGCGAGTTTCCGGCTGTAATGGTACCATGATGATTTTCGATGATACCGTAACAGATGGAAAGGCCGATCCCCATGCCCATGGTTTTCTTTCGGGTGTAAAAGGGATCGAAGATTCGATCCTTATCCTCCGGAGAGATACCCGGCCCGGTGTCGGTAACCCTGACCACGACGCGTTCTCCCCGGAGATCGGACTCGATGGTTATTTCTCCACCTCGCGATTCCCTCGTACGCCAGCCGTTCCGGGGGTGAAACATGCCGGACATGGCCTGGACGGCATTCATGATCAAGTTCATGAAGACCTGGCCGAGCTGCTGGGGCGAACCCTTTATGGCGGGAATGTCCGGCCGGAGGTGCAGGTTCACCCGCACTCTGTTTTTCTTGAGGTGCCCCTGCACCAGGGCCACCGTCTTCTCGATGACCGTGTTGACATTGCAAAGCCGTTTTTCTTCCATCCCCGGCCGGTTCAAATCGAGCAGGTTCCTCACCGTGTCCCGGATGCTGCGGAATCCCTCCACGAGGATGTCCACATTTTCAGAAAACTCCGTATCCTCTTGGCGGGCGTTCTTCATCCTGCTGAGCAAAACACCGATCGCCTGCAAGGGCGAGTTGATTTCGTGAGCGATGGACGCTGCCAGCTCGCCGGATGCAGCCAGACGTTCGGAGCGAATGAGTTGATCCTGAAGCAGCTTCGTTTGCGTGATATCCCGGGCTAAAGAGAGTACCGAGTCCCGTCCGAGATAGGAGATGGAGCGGAAAATCATATCGACGGGCATGACGGAACCCTGCCGACTCCTGATGTCCAGTTCGATGCCGACCTGCCGCTCTTCCCGAACCTCATCGAGTGAATCTTCGAACCTGAAGACGCTGCTCGGATCGAGAACGTCCCTGACCTTCAGGCCCAGCAGCTCCTCTTTTGAATACCCGAACATCCCGCAGGCGATGTCGTTCGCCTCGACAAATCTTTCCTCGGGGTCGAAAATAAAGACCCCTTCCGCAACACTGTCGAAGAGTTCTTTATACCGGGCGAGTTCCTGCGCCCGCTTGCGCTCGCCGATGTCCCTGGCAACCCCCTGTATTTCACTGATCACCTGCTTTTCATCCCGAAGCGGCGTAAAGGTTAACTCGATATCCACTTTTCGTCCTGAGACGTGAAGAAACATGACTTCAAAAGGGCCGACTGTTTCTCCCGCCGCTACCAGACTCAGCTGCCGGTTTATCAGCGGGACGAACTCGGGGGCGACCAAATCCTGGAGGGTTTTGCTGCAGAACTGCTCTGGAGAATAGCCCGTGAGGGCCTCGGTCTTGGGGTTTCCGAAAATCAAATGGCCTTCGGGACTCGTGGTGAAGACCATGTCGCCGATGTTTGCGAGAAGAGTCCGGTACCTCTGTTCCGATCTACGGAGCGCCTCCTCCGACTGCATGCGTCTGGAATACAGCAAAGCGTTTTCTATGGCCAGGGCTGCCGGGCTGCTCAACGCAGTCAACAGGAAAAGGTCATCCTTGCGAAAGCCCTGGGGAACGCTGATAGAGTGGGCATAGATGACGCCCCGGATCCTTGATTTACTCACCAGCGGGACGCACATGATGGATTTGATGCGCATCTCGCCGATGCTCGCCGACAGATTATGCTCCTCCTCCTGGCTGGTATCCGACATCATGATGGCTTTGCCTTCATGGATGGCCCGTTTGACCACGGTCCGGCTGTAATTCAGGTGAATCTCCTTTTCGGCATATCTTGTCCTGGCCACCAGTTCTTTCAAACCCCCGCTGCCTTGGTCCATCAGCAAAATGGCCGCGGCATCGATCCTTTTGAAATGGGACAAAAGGACCTGCATGATTTTCTCACAAATGGTGTTAACGTCCAGGGACCGCATAAGGATCTCGGATAATTCGCAGATGAGCTCCAGGTCTCCCCGGTCGGCGAATCGCCGGTCTCTATAAAGGAGACCGCCATTTTCTTCGCCGGTCTCAGCCGAAACGTCAATGGAAAACTGAGTCACCATTTCGTCCTCGGTATAGTCCTTGTTCAAACTGATGACGGTATTTCCCAGGGACACCGGGAGCCCCTCCGGAAGCTCGTATTCAACTCCGGCCTGGATGGGATTGCCGTCCAGCCGTGTTCCGTTGTGGCTCTCCAAATCTTCCATGAAAAATTTTCCGCCTCTTCGGAGGATCTTGAGGTGACGTCTCGAAATGGAGATATCCTCTATATGAATGTCGTTTTCCGGCGCTCTGCCGACCCGGAAAGTGTCGACCTCCGCCCTCAAAGGGAAGGAATGTCCTTTCATCGGGCCGGCAATGATGTAGAGTTGCGCCGGGGATCTCAAATTGTTTCTCGAATCGCGCATCTTCACTCCACGGGCTCAAGTCAGGCCCCTCTCCTCTCCATGCGACCCTCCCGTTTCTTTCGTTTCATGTTTTTGTCGTTTCCCTTTTGTCATCCTTCAGTGTGAGCGATTAGGGAAGAAAATTGCTCAGCAAGCGATTCCATGGCTATCCCAATCATGCGGCAGGAGGTCCAGCCCGCATTTCTCACGGGCAATCTACTCCGGCGGCGGACAGCCCCATGCCTCCTGCGTTGCGCTCGAAAAATGACCTCGACGTACTGGCAAGTACGCCTTCATCCATTTTTCTTCGCGCGCTCCCGATAGCGGGATTTCGCAAGCTCAACTTGCTGTCCACGGGGCTCTCCACCACCTCGTTACGAAAGTCCGTGAGAAATACGGGTTTTAGAACGAGGCGGGGTTCACGCAAAACGACAGGAGATGCCTGTGCTGCAAAAACCCCAGGTTGATTGAAAAGGACACACCCGAACAAAACCAGGATAAAAATGATAAACTTGCGAATCATGACCGATTCTGCTTTATGTCATAGAATTTAAAGAAGATTGCATCTTCGGAGCCAAGGAAAACCATCGAGATATGGAGCAATGGTGCAGAACTTGTGCCAATACTACCTGATTGGGACCTGTCGCGCAGCAAGCCGCGGGTACTGCCAATGCGGCCGCTGCGCCAATCACCGGTGCTGAAGTCGCAACAGCTGGTACACCGGCGGGCAATACTCCCGGTAAGCATCGCAACGCAGGTTTCCTTTGCATGATCGGCAAACTTGCTTCCCAGGCAGGGTCTTGTTATCTCGGACAGGCGATAAAACCTTTCAGGCTCGCCGTACCCACGGGATGAGCCCTCTCCTGCCCTCGCAAGACTCCAGGCGGTGTTCCCCTTCGAAGATCAATCTTTCATAAATTTCTCGGGCAGCCGGCAAGCCCGCGT